>JAIXUZ010000026.1 GCA_027483285.1 Bacteroidota bacterium | reverse complement strand
CAGGTATTGCGCGTTGTGCAAACCAAATCAACTAAAGATATATCGTTAGGTATGTTTTTGCTAATGGCGGCAGGTGTTATCCTATGGCTTATTTATGGCCTTATGATTATGGCCTGGCCACTTATATTCTGCAACGGTACTACTATTTTATTGGTGATGGTTATATTGTATTATAAATTGAGGTATAAGTAGAATATTATCGCTGCATTACTAATGGTCCTAATTTATGTGACCACCAAGATATTCTAGAATAGCAAATCCAACCGTATTTATAAGTATTTCCTACTCTCTTTCTTATAGCTATATAATTTGTGCTATTGCTTGCTGATTCGAATAGATCAAAATACCAACAGCAAGTTTCATTTGACCAAAATAGTGAAGTGTTAATATTATCACCAACTTGATAAGGTTTTAAACTAGTAGAGCTTGAATCAATAGTAGAAAATGAAATTATTGTATCTGAGTTTAATTTACCAATGGTATTGCTAACTCCACTAGTATTAGTATTTACATCATAAGAGTATTTAAAATAATGTTGTAAATCAGAAAGATTATCTCCATCGATATCAAATAAAATATATGAGCCAGTTCCCATAGCATCTAAGAGATATACGTGTGAATCAATATAATAATCTGATGTATCATATTCAGTAATTTCTCTAATATTAAATACTTCAGGTAATGCTTCAGAATCGGGCAAAGTAGTTACGTTTTCTTTTTTACAAGAAACCAGCCCTACACCAAGTAGAATTAATAGGCAAATAATATGTAAATGCTTTAGCATTAATACAAATATAAAAAAAGGCTTGGCAATTGCCAAGCCTTTTAACTTTCAATTTTTATCTTTTAGTTTACTTCACTATCACTTTACGAACTTCACGTCCGCCGGTGCTGTCTATGCTAAGCATGTACATACCTGCTGATAGTGATGCAGTATCGAATGTATATAGGGCTTTGCCTGTACCTTGTTCTGCATTTTGGGTAGCAACCACACGGCCTGTCATATCTAATAAAGATAATTTCATGCTGGTGTTGTTTTTCGCATTGATGCTAACAAACAATTGCCCGTTTGCAGGGTTAGGGTAGGTGTGTATTTCGTAGGGCTTAGTAGCCAAAGCGTTTATAGCCAATGGTGCATTATCGTATTTTATTTGGGCGGCTGTTGCGCTTGCTTTCAAGTCGTCTAAATCATCACCTGCAATAAGGGCAAAGGCCACAACAACGGTATCGCTTGGTGCAAGGCTAAATGGGCCTGTAGACACTACATCAATAACATCGTTACCTGTTCCGTTCAGGCCTGCGCCATCGCGCACAGTTGAAAGGCTGGTGTATTTCTCGCCCGTATCAAAACCATCAACCAGGTTAATGCCGCCATTGCCACCATCAACATTATCTACACCGTAAACAATAGGTGTGCCCGGGCTTAGCAGTTTAACAGCTGCATATAAGCCATTATTCTCTGTGCTGAATGAATAGCCCATGCGGGTATTAGCATCGTAACCTGCGCGGTTTTGGCTGTAGTCCATTATATCCCAATCGGTAAAAATACCTGCATACAAGTCGCTAAGTGGTTGGTTAGATGTATTGATGATTGTGTATTTAACCATTACATACTTGCGGTCGGCAGGGGTTGTCCAGGCATAGGCATGGTGCACAATTTGTAAACCCTGCGAAGGAACGCCCAAATCATCATTAAATATACCGAACACATCAAACTCTGATGTTTGTGGAGGTTGGATACGTAGTACGTTTTGCTCAGATTGGAAATCAACATCAGAAGTATTGCCTGTAGTACCACGCACAATGTCTGACACAACGCTTGATGAAGAACCAATCATCAGACCGCTTTCGTACATCAAGGTTCCGCTATCAAGGTAAGTAAAGCCAAGGCCATTAGCCTGCCCATCGTTATTATACCCAATGCGGCCCTTGCTGGTAATGGTAGTGGCTACATCATTTATAGCAATGTTGATATAGTCAACATTGAAGGTAATAGGAAGGTACTGAGTTGCGGTATATGTACCATCAGTAAAGGTAAACTTAAGTGTTACCGACTGGTTTAGTGGGCAGTTAGGGTTAACTACCAGTTTAAATGGTGCGCTGTTGTTATCGCCTGTGCCCATAGTTGCCACCGCACCAATAGTTGCGTTGGGCTGTGTTACGGTTACAAATACCGATGAAGTAGACAGTGTCACAGTTAGGTTGGTTGTAGGGGCAAGGTAGTTTGTATAAACACCGCGTATAGCAACAGTATCTCCAATAACAAAGGCATTGTCATTACCATCAGTCATGGTGTTGTCGGTCATGATAACAGATGGAGAGCTATTTTCTGATAACGCGCGGAACAGGTTGATACGGCCTGTGCCAAGCTTGTTAGCCCAAAACTGGTTTCCCGATGTGTTATCAATAAAATCGGCAGTAACACGTAGTTTTTCGCCGGTTTGTAGTGCGTTGTATGCTGGGAATTGTGAGCGTACCACGGCAGCAGCCCCGGCTGTAACAGGCGATGCCATAGAGGTTCCGCTTGAGTTAAGGTAGGTGCCACTTTCCCAGGTTGATAGAACGTTGTCGCCAGGGGCGCAAACATCTATATTATATCCAAAGTTTGAAAAGCTTGATTTACGGTCGATGTTGTTGGTAGAAGCTACATTAAGCACATAGTTGAATGATGCAGGGTAGAAAAGCTCTTCAGACGCATCGTTGCCAGCTGCGGCTATAACAAGGGCGTCTTTGTTAATTGTTGCATAGTCTATAACATCTTGCCCTGCACTGCCGCCAAAGTTGCTGCCCCACGAGCAGTTTATTACTTTGCAGCCATGGTCTGCTGCATAAGTTATACCTTCGTAAGCTACTGTTAAAGCACCAGTACCATCGGCAATTTTAATAGGGAGAAATTTGCATTTAAAGCCAATGCCTGCAATACCCGTATTGTTGTTGGTAGCCGCAGCGGCAAGGCCCGTTACGTGTATACCATGGCCTGCACCACCCGGTGTAGCAGGGTTATTATCGTTTTGGCCTAAATCCCAACCAACAAAGTTGTCAATATACCCATCATTATCATCGTCAACCCCATTTATAGGGTCGGCAAGGTTTTTCTTAACCTGTGGTTGTAGGTCGGGGTGGGTAGGGTCTGTACCGGTATCGGTAATGCCTACAACCACATTGGTATCGCCCTGCGATATATCCCACGCCTGAATAGCTTTTATTTTAGCTATATGGTATTGGTTACCAGCTTGTGGGTCGTTAGGGGTAAAGGTTAGCTTAGGCAGGTAATGCGGTTCGGCATATTGAAACAAGCCTGTTTTTAAAAAGCGGTTTATAGCAGCTTCAAGGCTAATGTTGCCTGTATAATTTATTTCGTAAATAAGGGTAAGGTCGGCATATTTGCGGCCATAAGCATCAAACTCACGCTGAGGTGCCTGCGCATGTGGAAACTTTCGGTATACCTTATCAGCCCCCAGCTGCTGCATAATAGCGGCAACATTTGGGTGGGTTATGGTTGTGCCATTGCCATAGGCTTTGTATTGCGGCTTAAGCTTAAGCACAATATGGTTTGCCATAAAATCTGCTGATGTTATTTTGGCTGGCATTTTAAAGGTATTTCCGGCAGAACTTTGCGCGTTACCTTGGATTGAGAAGGCCATAGCAATAACTATGGCACATAATTTAACTACTTTCATTTAGTTGAGTATAATGAATGCAATATATTGAAAAAAGAATAAAAAATAAATAGCAATATCTGTTAGGCGAATATCTCATCGGGGTGG
Organism: Bacteroidota bacterium; assembly: GCA_027483285.1. GTDB lineage: Bacteria > Bacteroidota > Bacteroidia > CAMBQF01 > CAMBQF01 > CAMBQF01. Next base: position 6,771 of record JAIXUZ010000026.1, on the reverse strand, counting down.
GGTAGCCTTCCAAAACGCTCTAATGCCGCAAAGTGAGATTTTAGTGCTTTACTAAAGTATTGCTGTTCTAGATAAGGAATACCAAACTCTTCGGCAGTTTGCTTAACAATAGGGGCAATTTCGGGGTAATGCACATGGCAAATACGGGGGAACAGGTGATGTTCTACCTGAAAGTTAAGCCCGCCTACGTACCAAGATAAAACCTTGTTGTTGCGAGAGAAATTAACAGTAGTATTTAATTGGTGAATTGCCCAATCATTTTCAATAATCCCATTTTCATTAGGCAATGGGTGGCTGGTTTCTTCAACCGTGTGGGCTAATTGGAACACAAGGCTAAGGATAATACCCGCAGTGTAATGCATTAAGAAGAAGCCTAAAAATATTTGCCAAAATGGTATGCTGAAAAACAATGTAGGCAATACCAGCATAACAAACATGTAGGTGCCTTTAAGTAAGATAAGGCGAGTTAATAGCGACGCATTTTCTTTACGGCTGTTTGGGTTTACACCATTAAGGGTAAACTGTGTGTACTGTATATAATCTTTAAAAAGTATCCAGTAAAATGTCATCAACCCATAAAACATAAAGGCATATATAGGCTGAAATTTATGAAACCATTTAACCTTTGTATGCGGTGAGAATTTTAGCACTAAACGGTCGGCAATGTCTTCGTCCATGCCAGATATGTTTGTGTAGGTATGGTGAAGGATATTATGTTGCAGTTTCCAGTTATGTACCAGGCCTCCACATAAATTAAGGCTGTGACCTACTGCTATGTTCACATATTTATTATCAGAATAGGCACCGTGGTTTGCATCGTGCATAACACTCATGCCAATACCAGCAAGGAAAACGCCCATTAATGTCCAAAGTAGCAGTGCAGCCCAAAACGGAGGGTTAACGGCAAGCAAAACAATAAAAGGCGTGCAGTAGCCCGTAATCATTATAATGGTTTTTAAAACCATTGTCGCGTTGGCGTGCTTAGAAATATTATTTTCTTCGAAGTAAGCGTCAACACGCTTTTTAAGTATGTTAAAGAATTGAGTTTTGTCTTTTGCAACAAACTTAATTTTGCCTTTTACTTTCATTTAAATGGAGTATGCGTAATAATAAAAATTAATAGCCGCTAAGGTAGGCAATATAACCTGCGAAAAAATATCCCGTATTATATATTTATCAGATGCTGACAATAACCATAAGTACTTTTTTGTTTGATGTTGCATGGTATTTTTACAGCAAATGTTAAACAATAAAAAAGCCCCGCATGTAGCAGGGCTTAAGGGTACACAAGTTTTTATTTAAAAAATTACCTGACGAATTTAGACCACAATCCGCTGCCTAAGTTGCTCCAAACTACATATATGCCTGCAGGCAGGTTAGCTACATCAATGGTAAAATTAGCGGTATTAATATCTTGCTGGGCTTTTACCAGCTTACCTGTTGATGAGTAAATATAGACATCAAAATAGTTGCCGGTGTAGTTGCTTACGGTACCCATTAATTTCCCTTCCTGGTAGTTGTTGCCAATAGTCCAGCCTTGCGATGTGAAGGGTTTATCTGTTAAGCCTACCGTAGCCTGGCAAAAGGTTGCTAATGAATCGAACCAGAATTTGGTAAGTACAATACTGGGTTGCGCACATTCAAAGTGGCTTAACGTTTCGCTCCGGTTTATTTTTTGCACTTGCTGAGCTCCCTGGTTATTCATCCAGTTGTAGGCTACAGATGCGTTTAAAGGGTTTACTTCTTCGTCGGATGTGCAATAGTTTAAACGTACAGGGCAATTGGGTACCCATTGGTAAACGTTGTTTTCTTTTAGCGCAACACGGAAAGGGTGCAGGCTATCGGCAAAAAACTCAGCTGAATATGCGCTGTCAATAATTTCGCGCGGTACATTAGGCATTGCATCATTTACTGCATTCATATAGTATTCCCCGCTAAGCAATGGTGGTATGGTAACATCGTAAGGCGATTTTAGAATGTCGCTCCAACTGGTATATAAGGCATCGCCATAAGCCTCGTGGTAGCCTTTAATAAGGTAAGGCAGGTAGCCGGGCTGAGCATAGGGTTCAAAAGATGCAACAAAGTCAAATTGTGCGCCGCTCATATCATATGCACCGCTCATAGGAGCTGATGCGGTAACAGTAAATTCGTCAGGAAAGTCTTCCTGCATGCTTTTGTGTGTAGCCATGGCAGCGTGCCCGCCTTGTGAGTAACCCATAAGGAATATCTGGCCATTCAGGTTTAACTCATTTTCAGAAGCAAGGTCTTTACAAACCCTGATAAGGTCTATAGTAGCTGAAGCTTCGGTTTTAGCATGCTGGTAGGGGTGAAACACAGGGCTGTAGCCCATGCCCAAATAATCGGGCAATACGGCAGCGTAGCCTGTAGCGGCTGATACCACACCTAAAAACCACTCGCCAGAAAGGTTAGAAAAGCAATCGCTCTTTTTAAGCTGAGTACCATGGTTGTAACTAATAATAGGTATTCCGCAGGTATCGGCTGAGGGTAAAATTACAAGGCCTGATGCAAATGTAAGTGAGTCGCCTGCTGCGGCAGGGGTGCGGTAAATAATGCGGTACACATCAACCTCGTAACTTAAAACAAACAAAGCGCCGGGAATACCATTGGCACTAAGTGTAGAGTCTATTTGACTAATGTCAAAATGCCTAACTAGTTCTGCGGTGTACTGAGGGGCCGTTTGACTTTTGGCCGGATTTGAAAATAAGATGGCTGCAAAAAGTAAAGCCGCCAGTTTAGAATAAAGATGTTTCATCGATTGAGCGAAAAATTAGTAAACTCAAATATGGTGAGAAATTCTGATAGAAAGAAGACTTTATTTAGTAAATTTGATAATTATGAGGAAAGTAATTCTACTTACTGTTTTTTCTTTTTTTGCAGCAACAACAGGAATTTTTGCCCAGTTTACAGCAGGAGCAAGCCTGGTTATTGTTAAACCAATGGGTGGTTTAGCTCAAAATATTGATAACAGTGAGGGTATAGGCCTGAACTTAGGCTACCGCGTTAACAATTTACCAATTGAAGCAGGCCTTAGCTTTAGTTTTGTATCATACGCCAATGTTACAGAGCGGGTTCAGTATACCGAACCTAAGTATCAACATACGGAGGCTGACCGAGAGCGTAGCAGCGGGGTTAATATGTATACTGTTTTTACAAGGGCCTATGCCTTTAAAAATAAGACAGTGCAACCCTATGCAGATGTTCGTTTTGGCTTTGGCCGCTTTGTTACATCTGAACAATATACCGACCCTTTCAGGCGCGATAACAGCTCGTGCCATAGCGCACCGGTTTTGAAACGCGTTAATTTTATAAAAGACCATACATTTAACTATGGGGCTGGTGCAGGTATGCAAATTGACTTGTATAAGCTATTTTCCAAAAATGATAAAGACTGTAGCCTTCTGTTAGACGGTAGTATTAATTATATGCGGGGTGGTTATGCTACGTATAAAAACATTGTTAAAGATCCTGATCCGCGCGATGTTCGTGGTAACTACACCACCCGTACCGATATGTGGCTGATTAATATTGGAATTAAATTTGGTTTCGGACTTTATAGATAGCTTAGATTTTAGCAAAAGCATCTTCTAAGTCTGCAATAAGAACCTCTGCATCTTCAAGCCCTACATAAAAGCGAATCATATTCCACTTAATATATGGGTGGTTATAGCATTGCGATGTTAGCAGGGAGCAGCTTGGAAATATAAGCGACTCGTGCCCGCCCCACGAACAAGCCATTAAGAAGCGTTGCAGGCTGTTGCAAAAGGTTTCTACCTGTTCCATATTCTCTACATTTAATACAATAGAAAATAAGCCCCCACAGCCCTGCATTTGCTTTTTAGCCAATTCATACTGCGGAAAGCTTTTAGAGAATGGAAAGTAGAGTTGCTTAACCTTTGGATGGTTTTCTAAATATTCTACAACCTTGGTAGTTGTCTCATTAGAACGCTCTAGGCGCAGGGGTAAGGTGCGCAGGCCACGTATCATAAGCCATGCATCGTTGGGTGAGATGATAGAGCCGTAGGTCATAAGCTCTGAAGCAAACAACCGGTTTATCATTTCTTTAGAACCACAAAGTACACCGGCGACAACATCGCTATGGCCGTTTAAGTATTTGGTGGCAGAATGTACCGTAATATCAATGCCCATTTTTATGGGTTGCTGGTAGAGTGGCGTGCAATAGCTATTGTCTATTACCGTTACTATGTTGTGTTTTTTGGCAATGGCAGCAACGGCTTCAAGGTCTTGTAACTCAAACGTAAGCGAGTTTGGGCTTTCTAAAAAAATTAGTTTGGTATTAGGCTTAATAGCGCGGGCAAAATTTTCAGGGTCGGTGCCATCAATCATGGTAGTTTCTACCCCATAGCCTGCCAGTATATTATTGAATAGTTTGTTTGTCCAGCTGTAAGGTTTGTTAACACAAATGGCATGGTCGCCGGCTTTTAGGTTACCCATAACGGCAATGGCGCATGCGGCACTTCCGCTAGATGTTACCAGGGCATCTTCGGCCCCCTCTAAAGCTGCCAGTTTTTTGCGCAGTATGCCTACGGTTGGGTTGTAGCCGCGGGTATAGAAAGGCTCTTCAAACTCGTTTTGTAAGGTGTGGCGCATATCGGCCACTGTTTTAGAGGCAAAGTTGCTGCTTTGTATAATTGGGGGAGAAACAGCGTTGAAGTATTGGTCGCGCTCCTCGCCCAGATGGTTGATGATGTATGATAAATCCATTAAGGCAAATATAGGAAAGGGCCTCACCACTAGCGAACAAAAATATACCCCTCCGTCCCGATTCCTATCGGGACGTTCTCCCCCTATTTTAGGGGGAGAGTTAAAGGGATGCCTATAATAGTCGCAGCCTCCCTTAACGAAGTAAAGAAGGCCGCGTGGTTTTTATTCGAATAAACTATTTTATTGAAATTTTACTGATACAATAGGTTCTGCATAGTCGTTTAACTCAGCCAGTTCGGTATCTATTTTATTGTTCCATTGGGTTTGTCCTTCTTCATCAATACTATGCTCGCTTTGCAGGTCGTACAAGTCTTGATAGTCGTTATGCTGCGCTACAATGCTGTTGTAAATAGCTTTGTATTTAGCATTGAAATTGTTAGCAGTTATTTTAGCCTCTGAAAGTTCTTTGCGGAACCTGCGGGCAAACAACTCGCTGATATCAAAGTGGCGCTGTTCGTGGTTAAGTATATACCCGGTAAGGCAATCGTGGCGCACCCACGAGTTGCTGCGGTTAAAAGTAGCCCGTATGGTTACTTTGCCACCTTTGTTGTTATACTCGCAGCTGCTGCTAATGCCTATGTTCGATTGGGCTGCATGGTTGTCTACAGCAGTGCGTTTTACAAGGAATAAATTCCAGTCTAAGCTATTGTTTTCATCCCAAAATATTTTACCCTCTTTGGGTGGGGTAGGGTTTGTAAAGCTGAGCAGAGCCAGGGGTAACAGCATAAGTAACCCCCGCAACAAAAATCGCATTTTCATTTTTAATACAGTTGGTTGAGAAGATGTGTGCTATAAGATGTGTGCCTGTGTTGCTATGCTTATATGTAAAAGCCCTGCCAATAGTTACGTAATTGGTGAATTTTAATGGTGTGATTGATATATGGTTAGCGGGTAGGGTATAGGGAATAGGGTATAGGGTATAGGGTATAGGGGAAAACATTACACCCCCTATCCAAGACACTTAGCGTCTCAGTACTTCCCTCCCGATAGCTATCGGGACAATGGGAGAGCCTTTAAATAGCGCTATTAATTTTCTGAAAACTCCTTTTTAGCGTTGTCGTTTATCTCGAACTGAAGTTTGCTTAGGTTATGGTAGATGCCTTCAGTATTGAGGATAAGCTCATCGTGGCTGCCACTTTCAACAATTTGGCCTCTGTCAACCACCAAAATACGGTCGGCATCGCGGATGGTAGAAAGCCTGTGGGCTATGATTACAGATGTGCGCCCCAGCATTAGTTTATCTAAAGCTTCCTGTACCAGTTTCTCCGATTCAGAGTCGAGCGATGAAGTAGCCTCATCTAACAATAGTATAGCGGGGTTTTTAAGCACCGCACGGGCAATAGCAATGCGCTGGCGCTGCCCGCCCGATAGCTGGGTGCCACGGTCGCCTACAATAGTCTCGTACCCGTCGGTAAAGCCGGTAACAAAACTGTGTGCGTTAGCCTTTTTAGCGGCCTCTATAATTTCTTCATCGGTAGCACCGGGCTTGCCGTAAGCAATATTCTCTTTAATGCTACCACCAAACAACAACACATCTTGCGGAACGATGGCTATGTTGTTTCGCAAGCTGGTAAGGGCGTACTCTTGGGCATCTTTCCCATCGTACGATATAACACCGGCATTAGGGTTATAAAAGCGCATCAGCAATTGTATAATGGTGCTTTTGCCAGCACCGCTTGGGCCAACAATGGCAATTTTTTCGCCTACACGAACCTTGAATGATAAGCCCTGTAATATCTCCGACTCTGGCCTGCTGGGGTAGCTAAACCGTACATCGGTAAACATAATCTCGCCTTTCAGTTTTAGTTTTTCATTAGCCGATATGTAGCTGGTATCTAAAGGTTCGGGGTGTTCTTCCAACAAATCCATAATACGCTCGGTAGAGCCTAATGCCTTTTGTATTTGGGCATAAAGTTCGGCTATGCCGCCAAACGATGCGCCTACCATAACGGTAAACAGCAAGAAGCCAATCATCTCGCCAACGGTAAGGGTGCCTTGGGCCAGCATGCGTGTGGCATACCAAATAAT
>JAIXUZ010000300.1 GCA_027483285.1 Bacteroidota bacterium | reverse complement strand
GAAAACTGCAGCACCTGTTTCTACGCGCCGGCTTTGGCCTGCATGCAGCCGATATAAATAAAAAGCTGAGTAAAAGCCTTGATAAAGCGGTTGACGAACTTTTTACTGCCAGCAATGCCGTAAACGACCTTCAACATATGGAACACCCATTAGGCGAAGGCGATAAAAAGAAAGAGGCTTCCAGCGTTAAAGTGCTGTTGATGATTTTACGCTCGCAAAAAGAGTTAAAGTCGATGAGCGTTAGCTGGATTAACAAAATGGCTACCGAACAGGCCCAACTTAGGGAAAAAATGACCTTCTTTTGGCATAACCACTTTTCTACGCATGTGCCTTTCTCATACCTAATGCAAGACCAAAATAATATGTTGCGCAAACATGCTTTGGGTAAGTTTAGCGATTTGCTAATGGCCGTTGCCAAAGACCCTGCGATGATTGTATACCTAAACAACCAGCAGAATAAGAAGAATGCCCCTAATGAGAATTTTGCGCGTGAGGTAATGGAGCTTTTTACCCTTGGTGTAGGCAACTATACCGAGCATGATATAAAAGAAGCGGCCCGCTGCTTTACCGGTTGGCAAATAAATAAAATGGGCGAGTTTAACTTTAACGAGAAGGACCATGACGATGGAACTAAAACAGTTTTAGGTAAAACAGGTAAGCTAACAGGCGAAGATGTGATTGAGCATTTATTAGCTCAAAAACAAACAGCCATATTTATAAGCCGGAAAATATACCGTGAGTTTGTAAACTACAATGTGGATGAAAAACGCGTAACTGAGTTAGCCGATGGTTTCTATGCGTCAGGCTACGATATAAGTAAGCTGATGCGCACCATTTTTACCGCTGATTGGTTTTATGATGAGAAGAATGTTGGTTCTAAAATAGCTTCACCGGTTGAGCTTTTAGTACGCTACTACCGCACCATTGATATAGTGCCGCAGGATGAAAAAATGCTGATAATAACCCAGAATTTGCTAGGACAGCAGCTTTTTCACCCACCTAATGTTGCGGGCTGGAAAGGTGGCAAGGCGTGGATTGACAGCTCTTCCCTCCTACTCCGCATGCGCATGCCGCTGGCTATGTTTGGTTATATGGATAGCGACGAACAGGGCAAAGACGATTATGAAGATATGGGCATGGCCGAAGGCAATGGCAAGCGGGCTAAACTAAAAGCAAAGCAGAATAAAAATAAGTTTGTTTGTACGGCCAATTTCACAAAACTGGCAGCGGCGTATACTGAAACTGATACCGAGAAATTAAGCACAGCCATGCTAAACAGTTTTCTGCAAATAGACATTAGCCCCGCACAGCAAAAGGTACTAATGGAGTTTACTGATAAAGGCAATAAACAAAAACAGGTACAAAGCCAGGCCATACATATAATGGCAATGCCCGAATATCAATTGATTTAATGCAAAGTTCAGAATGCACAATGCATAATTACTAATCCCGCATACTTCAATTTTGAATTATGCATTATGAATTAATTTTATGACTAACCGTAGAGATTTTATCAAGATAAGTTCCCTGGCTTCGGCATCGTTAATGATACCGCAGTTTTTAAAAGGCTCGGCAAATTTCTTAGCTGCCGGGCAGGGCAAAATACTAGTTGTTATTCAACTATCAGGTGGTAACGATGGGTTAAATACCATCATCCCCTACCGTAATGATGAATACTACCGCCTACGCCCTACCCTTTCGTATGCTAAAGATGAGATTATTGAACTCAACAGCGAGATGGGCCTGCACCCCAACATGGCCGGTATGGCCGACCTTTGGGATAATGGCGACCTTTGTATTATAAATAACGTAGGCTACCCCAACCCTAACCGGTCGCACTTCCGCTCTATGGATATTTGGCAAAGTGCCAGCGACGAAAACCAATACCTGCAAACCGGCTGGGCAGGCCGTTGGTTAGATGCGCAATGCAACAACGCCGCCTGCCATGCTTACGATGCGGTGGAGATTGACGAAGCCCTAAGCCTTGCCCTTAAAGGCGACAAAGTAAAAGGCCTGGCGTTTAATGATTATAACCGCTTTTACAATATAGCTTCAACACCATACATTAAAAAGCTAGCTACTGCTAACGCCGGAATAGACCATGATGATACACCTGTTGAATACCTGCAAAAAACCTTTGTTGACGCGGTACAATCGGCAGACATTATCCACGATAAAACGAAGAAATATACTCCGCTGGCAGTATATCCACAAAGCGCGTTAGGTAAAAAACTTAAAGTAGTGGCCGACCTTATTAAGGCCGAAACACCCACAATGGTATACTATGTTTCTATGTCAGGCTTTGACACCCATGCTGGGCAAAAATTCTTTCAGGGCAACCTGCTAAAGCAATATGCCGAAGGGGTAAAAGCCTTTACTGAAGATTTGAAAAAAGCAGGACGCTTCGACGATGTAATGGTTATGACATTTTCTGAATTTGGCCGCCGAGCTAAAGAAAACGGTAGCAAGGGCACCGACCATGGCACCGCGAGTAACATCTATATTATGGGCGGTAAACTGCGTAAAAAAGGCTTTTTAAATGGCCCGCCAGACCTTACAGACTTAGATGCCGAAGGCGATATTAAGTACAAAGTAGATTTCAGGCAGGTATATTCTACCTTGCTAAATGATTGGATGCATGCCGATGCTAATACTATACTGGGCAAGCAATACAGCAGTTTAGGTTTTGTATAGAAAATTTATTTTCACTTTTATTTATGGAATTTATAAAGCCTAAGCATCGTTTCCTAAAACGATGCTTAGGCTTTTCCATATGAAACACATTTTACCATTTCTTATCGCATTTTTAGGCAGCTACACAGCCTTTGCCCAAACGCCAGTTACTCAATTAGAATTACCCGGCACCTACCAAACGGCTAAAAT
>JAIXUZ010000157.1 GCA_027483285.1 Bacteroidota bacterium | reverse complement strand
AATAGGTTGTGCCATTGCATACACAACATACCAGTAAATTAAATGTTTAGTGCTTACAATGTTAACGCTATCGCATCGGCTACACGTATACCATCCATAGCCGCTGATACTATACCCCCGGCATAGCCTGCACCTTCGGCACAAGGGTATAGGTTGGTTAGCTGCGGGTGGTGCAAATGCTCATTATCGCGTGGAATACGCACCGGCGATGAGGTACGGCTTTCAGGCGCATGCAACACCGCATCGTTAGTATAATAGCCTGGCATTTTTTTACCAAAGGCTTTAAAAGCACCTTGCAAACTCTGGTGTATAAATGCAGGAAATATTTCTCTTAAATCGGCACTTACAATACCCGGCTGGTACGATGTTTCGGGCAGGGTAGAAGATACCTTTCCGTTCACAAAATCAACCATACGCTGGGCTGGCACTACCTGCGACCCTCCGCCAATTGTACATGCCAGTTGCTCTACACTTTGCTGAAATTTCATAGCCATTAATGAGCCGTATTTTTCAAAGCCTTTCATGTCTTCCAACCGCACTTCAACCACAATACCCGAATTGGCAAAAGGGTTGTTGCGTTTAGATGGAGACCAGCCGTTGGTTACCACCTCGCCGGGATTGGTAGCGCACGGGGCAATAATGCCACCCGGGCACATACAAAATGAATATACGCCACGACCATCAACCTGCTCTACTAAACTGTATGCGGCAGGAGGTAAAAAGTCACCACGTAAATCGCAATGGTATTGTATGCTGTCTATCAGTGTTTGCGGATGCTCTGCACGAACACCTAAGGCAAACGGCTTGGCTTCTAGCAACACTCCTTCGGCATGCAATAATTCAAATACATCGCGCGCAGAGTGGCCTGTGGCTAAAATCAAAGCCTCAGTTTCAATACTTATCCGCTCCGCATTTTCGTCCTGCTGAACAAATATTTTCTTGAGCTTATCGCCTTGTTTTTCAAGCCCAATAAGCTTGGTATTAAAGTGCACCTCACCACCATGGGCAATAATACACTCACGCATATCGGTTATTATTTTTGGTAATTTGTTAGTGCCAATATGCGGGTGTGCTTCTACTAAAATAGTTTCTTCGGCGCCATGGTAAACAAACGTTTCAAGCACCTTTTGTATGTTGCCCCGCTTGTTCGACCGTGTATAGAGTTTACCATCAGAATACGTGCCCGCTCCACCCTCACCAAAGCAATAATTACTTTCGGGGTTAACTATTTGCATGCGGTTAATGGCAGCTAAATCGCGTCTGCGGTCTTTTACATTTTTGCCGCGTTCTATAACTATGGGTTTAAAACCAAGCTCTAGAAAACGCAAAGCTGCAAATAAGCCTGCGGGGCCGGCACCAACAATAATTACCGGGCGGGCATTAGTTACGTTTTTATATTCGGGGTTATTAATGCGCTGTGGAATAACAGCTTCGTTTACAAAAGCCTCTACCCGTAAATTCACTTTTACCTGGCGCCGGCTACGTGCATCAATAGAGCGTTTAAGTATGCGTATTTTTAAATTGTCTGATGGGTGCAAGCCCATCATATTAAACACACGGAGGGCTATCAGCTCTTCGTTGGCAGCCTCTTCTGGCAGCAAAACAATATCAAGCGTTTTTTGCATTATACTACAAAGATATGGAGATTTTAATACAGCCCGTCTTCGCTTTGCTAGATATCCCTCTCAAGAGAGGATGTTTTAAGTACCTATAACCTTCCCCTCATAAAACACCAAACCCCCAACTTTCGCCGGGGGCCTGATTACCAAAACATCAATTATTAAATAAATCCCCTTTTTGCAAAGAGGCCTGAAGACTCTATTGTAATAAAGATTTCACTACTTCAGATACGGCTTTATTATCAGTTTTGCCTGCAAGTTGTTTGCTGGCTACACCCATAACTTTGCCCATATCTTGTGGGCCGGTTGCATTTACCTGGGCTATTATCGCTTTAATAGCTTCGGTAAGTTCTTCGCGGCTCATTTGTGCGGGCAGGTAACGTTCAATTACATCGGCTTGCAACGCTTCTACTTTGGCTAAATCGTCGCGGCCCTGGGTTACATATATCTCGGCGCTTTCGCGGCGTTGTTTCACCAGTTTTTGCAACAGTTTAATCTCGGCTTCATCTGTTAATTGGTCCGATGCTCCTTTTTCAGTAGCTGCTAACAAAATGGCTGATTTTACAGCGCGCAAAGCATCTAAAGAGTCTTTGTCTTTTGCCAGCATAGCCGTTTTAATATCGGCGTTTATCTTTTCCGCAAGGGTCATAACTAGTCTACGTTATCGTGTAAAAATGGGTTGTTACGCTTAAGCTCAGCTGTTTTATCAGCGCCTTCTTCCAGCGTGTAACGCGATACCTGAGATTCGTCAGACTTTGGCGTGTTGCCTAATTCAAAACCGGCACGTACATAAGCAGGTACATTTTCCAGTTCGCTAAGGCCCGATGATGTTTTTAGTTTCAAGCTCATCTCGCGCAGGCGGTTAATGCGTGCACGGTTAAAGTTTACATCATCTAAATCATTTTCGGCCGGAGCGTTGGTATTGTTGTTGTTTACAAACGTGGGCTCAAGATTTTTCTTAAGTTCGTTAGCCGCAGGGTAAACAGTGCGTACTAATTTGTCGGTCTTAATCTTATCATCAAAGTTAATATCCAATGCCTTTATCGAAGTTGATTTTTCTTCGGTTGGGGTTGGCGTATTAAATAAGTTTTCAGTAACAACAGTTTTAGCTGTAGGCTGCTCGTTTAATTCCCATGTTTGGGTAACAGGGGTTTCTTCTACATGCGTAGTAGCAGTTGTAGTTTGCGTTGTAGTATTGTTTGTTGTTGCACCTGCATTAAAACCGGTATTCTCCGTTTTCAATACGTGTACAATTTTCTCAGGCTGGTTGCGGTTTTCAAATGGCAACAGCGGGGCAGTGTTAAAGCCTGTTGCAATAACGGTAACGTTAATTTTGTCGCCCAACTCAGGGTCGTGTCCTGTACCAAAAATAATGTTGGCGCTCATGCCTGCTTCTTCTTGTACAAAGTCTGATATTTCAGAAACTTCGTCCATAGTAGCTTCAATATCGCCGGCAGTAATGTTAAGCAAAATGTGCTTAGCGCCTTTGATGATGTTATCGTTTAATAGAGGAGATGAAAGGGCTGATTCGATAGCACGGCTGGCACGGTTTTCACCTTCGGCCGATGCTGAACCCATAATAGCTGAACCGCCTTTGTTCATTACCGTACGGACGTCTTCAAAATCCACGTTAATGTAACCTGTTACGGTAATGATTTCAGCAATGCCTTTAGCGGCAGTGGTTAATACATTGTCGGCCTGTGCAAATGCGTTTGATAGTGATAAGTTACCATACATCTCACGCAGTTTATCGTTAGATATTACAAGTAACGTATCAACCGCGTTACGCATTTCTTCAATGCCTTCTTCGGCTTGCTGGCGGCGGCGTTTTCCTTCAAAGCTGAAAGGTAACGTTACAATGCCAACAGTAAGAATGCCCATATCGCGTGCTGTTTGCGCAACAATTGGCGCAGCACCTGTACCGGTACCACCACCCATACCTGCGGTAATAAAAACCATTTTAGTGGTTTCTCCCAACAGCGATTTGATGTCTTCAATATTTTCAACAGCGGCGTCTTTACCTACTTGTGGTAACGAACCGGCACCGCGGCCTTCTGTAAGTGTAGAGCCTAGTTGTACTTTAGCAGGTATTGGGCTAAAGTCTAAGGCTTGTGCATCGGTGTTGCACACAACAAAGTCAACACCTTTAATTCCCTGGCGAAACATGTGGTTAACAGCATTGCTGCCACCACCGCCTACGCCAATCACCTTGATGATTGAGGCGTATTCTTTTGGAAGGTTAAAGCGAATAGTTTCCATAATTTATTTTGATGTTTTGATGGGTTGGTATGGTATGTAAAATTCTTTGTTATTTCTCTTCGTCGGCAAGCCAGTTCTCAGCTTTTTTAAACAGGTTTTCAAAAAAGGTCCCCTTCTTATCTTTGTTAGAATGGGTAGTAATTTTCTCTTCTTTAATTGGCTGTGGTGTTTCTTGCACTTGCTCAATCGGCATGTTGGCGTAAGTCTTCTCTGTACGCTCAAGTCCTTTAATCAATAAGCCTACACCGGTAGCAAACATTGGGCTGGTCATCTCTTCCACCATTCCTTTTGCAAGGTGTTCGTTAGGGTAACCAATGCGTGTAGCCATGCCGGTAGTGTATTCAAACAACTGTGGCAAATTTTTCATTTGCGCCCCGCCGCCAGTAACTACAATGCCTGCAATAAGCTTGCGTTTAAAGCCCGAGTTTTTAATCTCGTAATCAACGTACTCAATAATCTCTGTCATACGTGCTTGTATAATGCGCGCCAGATTAAATTGCGAAATTTCTTTTGGTTCGCGGCCACGTAAGCCAGGTATTGATATCATTTGGTTTTCTAAATTCTCGTGCGCAAAAGCAGAACCGAATTTTACTTTCAATGCCTCAGCCTGTAGCTTAATAATGCTGCAACCTTCTTGCACGTCTTCTGTAATTACATTGCCACCAAAAGGTATAACAGCCGTGTGGCGAATGATACCATCCTGGAAGATGGCAATATCAGTAGTGCCACCGCCAATATCAACCAACACAACGCCTGCTTCTTTTTCCTCTTCGCTCAACACCGCTTCAGACGATGCCAATGGCTCAAGGATAATTTCAGAAACATCAAGGCCTGCTTTTTCAACACATTTTTTAATGTTGTTAGCAGCCGTAACCTGGCCGGTAATAACGTGGAAGTTGGCCTCTAAACGTATGCCCGACATGCCAATTGGTTTGGTAATGCCTTGCTCGTTATCAATAATATATTCCTGCGGAAGTACATGGATAATCTCTTCGCCCGGTTGCATAACCAGTTTGTACATGTCTTCAATCAACATGTCAATATCTGGTTGTACAATTTCGTCGTCTGTACGGTTACGTATGCGTATGCCGCGGTGCTGATAGCTGCGTATGTGCTGGCCTGCAATACCTACGTTTACTACTTTAATGTCTACCCCACTGCGGTTGCTTGCTTCTTCAACCGCGCGTTTAATAGACTCTACCGTGCTTATGATGTTGGTTACAACACCACGCGATACACCTACCGAGTCTGTCTTGCCATACCCCAAAATTTCTACCTTACCATGTTCTGTACGGCGGCCTACAGTGCAGGCAATTTTGGTGGTGCCAATGTCTAAGCTGGCTACAATTTCATTTTCCATGGCTACAATTTTTTAGTGCACACTACTTGGTTCTTAAATTTCAGGTTGATGGTTTGGTATGCGTTAAGCGTGCCCACATTTACCGCGTGCTTGTAAAATGCGCGTAGCTTAACAAATTTGTTATTCATATCATCGGTAGTGCCAAAAACAATAAGGCCGTTGCCTATTTTGGGCACCATATTTATTTCATTGCCTTTGGTAACGTATAGCTGGTCTATCTGGGCATTCCATAAACTGTCTGTCCCAATAAATTTTGCCATGTTGTACAAGTCGTCCAGTACCGATGTTTTTTTCAATTTTTCGTCAGCCTCAATACCCTTAATGCCAAAGCTGTAAAAGGCAGAATACTTTTCAGTAATCAACCCTGAAGCAATAGGTACATGCGCTGTATAGCGGTCGCTAAGCGGCATAAGCTCACCTTCATCATCAATGTAATAGCTATCTCCATCATAAGTAATAACACGTAAAATAGGCTTGCGCTCTTTAACGTTCATGGTTACTTTGCCATCCAGTGTGGTAAACACCTGCGCGCTTTGCACATCGGCACGTTGCTTCAATATATCTTCTAGTTCGGCTACATTAAGTTTGCTTAAGCTTGCACCTTGCAAGGCTATACGCTTATCGGCAAACTGTTGGGTAATAACGGTGCTATCTAAAAAGCGGTTGTCTACGTTTGTGCGGGTAATATTAATTTTAACGGCAGAACATAAAGCAGCATGGCGTTGGTTGTTGGTAAAGGCCAACAAAAACACCAGGGCGGCACATGCCGCTACCCAAGCTGATATGTTCAAAATACGTTTAAGCATTAACGCCGTACTTCTTAGTTAACATTTGTTTTATCGGTTCTACAAGGGTGTCAATATCGCCGGCACCCAGTGTTACAACCACTTCGTTGTTTTCATTTTCCAGTTCGGCTACCAAATGTTGTTTGGTAGACAAACGTTTGTTGTTGATTTTCATCAAACCAAGTAACATGGTTGATGTAACGCCTTCTAATGGTAATTCCCTTGCAGGGTATATGTCAAGCAATATCGCTTCGTCCAATAAATCTAAACTCTGCGCAAAGCCTTCAGCAAAATCGCGGGTGCGGGTAAACAGGTGAGGTTGGAAAATGCCGGTTATCTTTTTATCCGGATAAAGCATTCTTACCGACTTGATACTCGCCTCCAGTTCGCTGGGGTGGTGGGCATAATCGTCGATGTAAACAATTTGCGGTGTACGCACAATATACTCGAACCTACGCTTAGCACCTTTAAAACTTTGCAGGGCTTGTTTTATACTAGTAAAGTTGGCACCGGCAAGGCTTGCTGCTGCGCACGCAGCTACTGAGTTTTCAACATTGTGTGTGCCCGGCAGGCCTAAGTGTATATTATCAATTACGCCTTGTGGCGTTATAATATCGTATACAAAAAAACCATTTTCAATACGAAGCTGCGATGCCCTGTAATCAGCCTTTTCATCGCTTATGCTATAGGTAATTATGTTTGTGTTTTTAACCAAATCATCAATAAAATACCCACGCCCGCGTTGTTCAAATACAAGGTCGTTTTTAACAATCAGGGTACCATTTGGCACAATTTGTTTAGCAAAATCAATATATGATTTATGCATATTTTCCTTGTCGCCATAAATATCTAAATGGTCGGCATCGTTAGATGTGATAATGGCAATGTAAGGGTGCAGGGTTAAGAAAGAGCGGTCGTATTCATCCGCTTCCGTCACCATAATACTATCACTTAAATTAGTGCTTTCAGGCAGAATTAAATTAGAGTTATAATTCAAAGTAATGCCACCTAAAAATGCTGCAATATCAATATTAGCAACCTTTAATATATGCGCCACCATGCTCGATGTGGTGGTCTTTCCGTGCGTACCCGCAACGGCAATTGTCTTCGCTACTTTGGTAATTTCTCCTAATGCTTCTGAGCGTTTTATCACCCTGAAGCCATTATCGCGGAAGTAATTTAATTCGGTATGCTCTTTAGGAACCGCAGGGGTGTAAACTACTAATGTTGTTGCAGGGTTTTGCAACTCAACAGGTATCATAGTTACATCATCAGTATAATGTATGCTTATCCCTTCGTTTTCCAACTCATTGCACAGTTCGGTTTGCGTGCGGTCGTAACCCGCAACCTGCTTGCCAATACGGTTAAAATAACGTGCAAGGGCGCTCATGCCTATGCCGCCTATGCCTACAAAATATATGTTGTTGTACTCGTTCAATTCTTTACCAGTTTTAATACTTCGCCCGCTATAATTTCTGCTGAATTATGCATGGCTAAATGCGCAATGTTTCTTTCTAAATTATCCAGTTTGTTTGTGTTGCTAAGTAGCTCAATAGCTACCTCGCCAAGTTTTTGTATAGCATCTGTATCTTTCACCAACACCGCGGCATTGTGGTTAACCAGGGCCATTGCGTTTTGCGTTTGGTGGTCTTCGGCCACATTTGGCGATGGTACTAAAATGCAAGGCTTATGTACTATGCACAATTCAGATACTGAACTTGCACCGGCGCGCGATATTACCATATCTGCCACCGAATAGGCATAGTCCATTTTTTGTATAAAATCTAATGCACGTATACCTTGTCCTTCGTAAGGTTTTACGGCAACTATAGCTTTGTCAAAATAGCCTTTGCCAGTTTGCCATACTACCTGTATGTTGTTGCGTGCAAACTTGCTTAGTGTATTGTCTACAGCCTGGTTAATAGTTCGTGCACCAAGGCTGCCACCAATTACCAGTATGGTTTTTTTATTGGGGTCAAGGCCAAACAATTCAATACCACGTTGGCGTTTGCCTTCTAAATTATTTATGTCTTGCCTAACAGGGTTGCCCGTTAGTATAATTTTTTCTTTAGGAAAGAAGCGCTCCATATTAGGGTACGCCACACAAATTTTATCTGCCCATTTGCCTAATACTTTATTGGTAACACCCGCGTATGAGTTTTGCTCTTGTATAAGAACAGGTATCTGTTTTAGCGTAGCTGCTAATAGTAATGGACCACTAGCATAGCCACCAACACCCACTACCACATCAGGTTTAAAGTCTTTTATAATTTTTGCCGATTGCCTGACGCTGCCAATTAGCTTAAACGGTAACGATAGGTTTGCAGTGGTTATACGGCGTTGTATGCCGCTTATGTTTAAGCCTACAATGTTGTAGCCCGCTGCGGGCACTTTCTCCATCTCCATGCGGCCATTGGCGCCTACAAACAGTATTTCAATGCCGTCAATTTTTGCTTTTAAGGCGTTGGCAATGGATATGGCAGGGAATATATGCCCGCCTGTGCCACCGCCACTTATAATCACTTTTACTTTTTTCTTTTCGTACAGCGATTGCCCCTGCTCGGCAAAGGCGCCTGCTTTGCCTGCATTTTCAGATGATTGGGCTTGCATGGCAAAAAGGAATATACCCCCTCCCCCTGGCGACTTCGTGTCAGGGTACTCCCCCTTAGCAGGGGGAGAGCTTAAAATATTTTTAAGCCATTGCATATTCCCCTCCTTTCATTGTTTGTGCTTCAGCAGCAGTTTCTTTACTGTCTTTGCGGCTTACGCTTAGCAATATTCCAATAGCTAAACTGGTAAACCATATTGATGTACCACCCATAGATATTAGCGGTAAGCTTTGGCCTGTTACGGGGAATAAATTCACAGCAACAGCCATATTTATCATAGCCTGGAATACCAACATAAAGCAGCAACCCATGGCGAGTAACGTACCAAATGATGTTGTTGCGTTTGCCGCTATTTTAACACCCCGCAGAAGGAGTATCAGGTATAATACCAAAACTGTCATTCCGCCTATAAAACCATATTCTTCAATAATTATGGCGTAAATAAAATCGGAGTAAGGGTGGGGTAGGCTTATGCGCTGTATGCTATGGCCGGGGCCTTTACCAATTATACCACCACCGGCAACCGCCATCTTAGCGTGGTCTACCTGGTAGTCTTTATCGTCGTCTTTTACTTTTTCGTCTTTGTTAAAAAACGTTTCAATACGGGTTAACCATAGCGATGTCCGGCCCTTTATGCCTAAGGCCGACATTACTAATAAAAATAACCCGAACGCTACTATGGCGCAGCCAACTGTTGCGGCGATGTATTTAATGCTTACACGGCCAATAAACATTAGCACAATGCAAGTGGTAAACAATAGCGCTGCGGTAGAAAAGTTAGCGGGTAATATTAACATACATACTATACCAACCGGAAGCATGATAGGTACAAAGGCTTCTTTAAAGCTCTTTATATTCTCCTGCTTTTTTGATAGTATGCGCGCTAAATACATTACCAGCGCCAGCTTTGCAAAGTCTGACGATTGGAACGTTAGGTTTATAACAGGTATCATAATCCAGCGGCTGGCGCCGTTTACCTGCCCTGTAGCCAGTGTTACGGCTAACAGCGGTACTGCTATAAACAACAGTATTTGCGCAATACGCGAATAATAATTATAGCGGACATAGTGGGCCAGGTACATTATGCCAAAACCCATCAACAAAATCATTACATGTTTTAGCAGGTAGTACTCGGTATTACCCGCCTGTTTATTAAAAGCAAGGCTTCCGGTAGCAGTATAAACCGCCACTACAGAAAACAACGAGAGTATAATTACCACCGCCCATACTACGCGGTCGCCCTCTACTTTTATGCCTTTAAATACTTGTTCCATTTCATTTGCCTGTTTCCAGTTGCCGGTTCCCAGTGTAGTTTTCAATTGCCATAATTACTGGCAACTGACAACCGGGAACTGAGAACTGATTATAGTTCGCGTACTGCCATTTTAAACTGGCGGCCACGGTCTTCGTAGTTTGTAAATAAATCGAAGCTGGCACAAGCGGGAGATAACAAAACAGTATCGCCTTTTTTAGCCATGCGGTAAGCTGATTTTACAGCAGCAGTGGCACTTGTAGTTTCTTCAATAGGTATGTTTAAATCGCCAAAAGCATCTATTATTTTTTGGTTTTCTACACCAAGGCATACAATGCCGGTTACTTTTTCGCGTACCAAATCTTTAATCATGGTATAGTCGTTGCCTTTGTCAACGCCGCCAATAATAAGAACGGTAGGGGTTACCATACTTTCAAGGGCATACCATGTAGAGTTGATGTTCGTAGCTTTAGAGTCGTTTATGTACTCAACACCATGTACTTTGGTAACAAACTCCATACGGTGTTCAATGCTTTGAAAGTCCATAAAACTCTCGCGTACTACTTCTTTACGAATGTCTAGTACACGTGCTGCGATACCTGCAGCCATTGAGTTGTAAACGTTGTGTTTACCTTTTAAATTTAGATCGCTTAGTGGCATAATTGTCTCGGTGGTTGGTTGATTTATAATGAGATTGTTGTTTTCGATGTAAGCGCCGTTAGCCTTTTCTGTGATAGAAAAGCCAAGCTTTTGTGCAGCAATGTTGGCGTGTTGGATGTACTTTTGGGTTAACTCATCGTCAGCGCAAAAAATGAAGTAATCTTCAGCAGTTTGGTTTTGCGCTATACGGAATTTTGCCGCAGCGTAGTTGTCTACGTTGTAATCGTATCGGTCTAAATGGTCAGGCGTAATGTTTAATAAAACCGCAATGTGCGCACGGGTGTTAAACATGCCATCCAACTGAAAGCTGCTAAGCTCCAATACATAGTATTCAAAGTTTTCGGTAGCTACCTGCTCGGCAAAGCTTTTGCCTATGTTGCCACCAAGGCCTACGTTTAAACCAGCTTTGCGCAATGTTTCATACGTTAGCATGGTAGTGGTAGACTT
>JAIXUZ010000400.1 GCA_027483285.1 Bacteroidota bacterium | reverse complement strand
CTTTTGCAAGGTGGCGATACCAAGTTTTATTATGCCGATGATAAAGACCGCGGGTATATCGACTCACTAAACTTTACATCAAACGGAACAGCACTAAAAATTGAGTACCACCCCGTGTATGGCGATGTTGCTAAAGTGTTTTTAGCTAAGCCATTAGCACCCGGCGAAAGTGTAACCATCAGCACCCCGTTTAAGGTAAAAATCCCTATCGGGATATTCTCGCGCTTAGGCCATATAGGCAAGCAATACCAAATAACCCAATGGTATCCAAAGCCGGCAGTGTTTGATGCGAAAGGCTGGCACGAGATGCCTTACCTAAACCAGGGTGAGTTTTACTCTGAATACGGATCGTTTGAGGTGAAAATTACCCTGCCTGATAACTATGTAGTGGCCGCTACCGGCGACTTACAGGAACAAATCGAAAAAGACTGGCTAGAAGAGCGTGTGAAAAACTCATTAAACAAAGATTTCAAACCTGATACTGTATCATCATCAACCTATAAAACCATTACGTTTAAGCAAAAAAACGTCCATGATTTTGCTTGGTTTTGCGACTACAAATACCTTGTATCAAAAAGCGAAGTAGAGTTGCCGGTGAGCAAACGTAAGGTACAAACCTATGCCTACTACACCCCTAAATACAAAGGCCTGTGGACCAAAGCCCCCGAGTATTTAAATGATGCTGTTTTCTACTACTCGAAATGGAATGGCGAATACCCCTACAACCATTGCTCTGCAGTAGATGGAGCGCTTAGCGCAGGCGGCGGTATGGAGTACCCTAACGTAACTGTTATTGGTGCTACAAACTCAGCCTTTGGTTTAGAAACTGTAATAATGCACGAAGTAGGCCATAACTGGTTTTACGGCATTTTAGGCAGCAACGAGCGTGATAATGGTTGGATGGACGAAGGCATCAACTCGTTTAACGAGATGCGCTACATCTACACCAAATACCCTGAAAAAGGCATAGACGTTGGATTACCTCAACCTATACTAAATGCGGCGGGCCTTGGCGGGCGCAAAAACCGCTACCAGTATTACGTAGCCTACCTGTTTAGCAAGCGCCAAAATGTAGACCAGCCTATACAAACCCATTCGGCTGATTTTACACAGATGAACTACGGTACCATTATGTACATGAAAACGGCTACCGTGTTTGATTACCTTAAGGCTTACCTGGGCGATGAGGTATTTGACAAATGCATGCACACCTACTTTGATAAGTGGAAGTTTAAACACCCACAACCCGAAGATTTGCGTAAAGTGTTTGAAACCGAAACAGGCAAAAACCTGAGCTGGTTTTTTGATGATATGATTAATACCACCAAGCGCGTAGACTACAAGATACGCATGGGCAAAGACAATACCGTTAAGGTAACCAACCGCGGGCAAATAGTAGGGCCATTCCCCATAAGTACTATAAAAGACGGCAAGGTGGTAGAAACTACCTGGCACGAGGGCTTTAAAGGCACCAAAAAAATAAACGTGAATACCGACGGGGCAACCAAAGTTAAAATTGACGTGGAAGAACGTTTGCCCGAAGTTCAACGTAAAAATAATACTACTAAAACCAGTGGTGCATTTAAAACCCTAGAGCCGCTGAAATTGAAATTTTTGGGTGGTATAGAAGACCCGCGAACTACCAACCTGTACTTTACCCCGGTTGTAGGCTGGAACTACTATAACCACGCCATGTTGGGGCTTGCGTTTTACAACCATACAGTACCCCAACGCAAGTTTGAGTATACTTTGATGCCAATGTATGCAACCGGCACACAAAGCCTTAACGGCGAGGGTTCTGTAGCCTATAACATACTACCAAAATCGGGCTTACGCCAAATAACAGTGCGTAACTATGTATCGAGCTACCATTATGAAAATGGCGCGCTGGGTACTAATGAAAACCTGCGCTTTATAAAACTTGCACCGGAGATTTTATTCGACTTTAAAAAGAAACCCGCTACCAGCAATATCAAGCAAAGCCTGCGCCTGCGCTATGTACACATTTTTAAAGATGTAATGAACTACAGCGCAAGCGATAGCGGCTACATAAAAGGTAAACGCAACTACGGTGTGTTTGACTATACCTACACTTTTGATAACAAACGCGCCATTCAGCCTTTTGGGTTTGAGGTGCATTTGCAACATAACAAAGACATGGTTAAAACCTTTGTTGAGGCAAAATACTTTATCAACTACAGCGAGCGTAAACGTTCTGGCTTAGAGGTACGTTTGTTTGCAGGTGCATTTCTTTACAAATCAGACCTTCCGGGTGTTGACTACCGCTTTAGGTTAAGCGGCCAAACGGGCTTCCAGGATTATTTGTATGATAATATATTCATGGGCCGTAATGAGGGTAACGGAGTATTGTTTAACCAGTTTAGCCAAACCGACGGCAACTTTAAAATGTGGTCGGCACTGGGGCAAACCAACAACTGGATAGTATCGGTAAACTTAAAATCGCCACTACCGGGCAAAACATTAGAGAAATTGCCTATCAAGCTATATGCATCTATGGGTACGTATGATAAGCTATATGGCGGTGGTAAAAGCGTAGCCTTTGAGGTTGGCCCATACCTTTCGTTCGGTAGATTTATAGAGATTTACTTCCCTGCTTTTACCTCTAAAGTATTTAGAGAAGGTGCATCGCTAAACGGCATTGACAAGTACTATGAGCGTATCCGCTTTACCATCAACTTTAATATGCTTAAGCCTTTTGAGTTGATTAAGAATATTAACTTTTAATTGACGGCAGGTAAGAAAATATACTTTGCTTCCGACTTCCATTTGGGGGTACCCACGTTTGAGAAAAGCCTTGAACGGGAGAAAACCATTGTGCGCTGGCTGGAGAGTATAGAACACGATGCGGGGGAGATTTACCTTGTAGGCGATGTGTTTGATTTTTGGTTTGAATACAAAACAGTAGTACCCCGTGGGTTTACCCGCTTACTGGGAAAACTGGCCCAACTGACAGACAGGGGAATACCCATCCACTTTTTTACCGGCAACCACGATATGTGGACGTTTGACTACCTGGAAAAAGAAGTTGGAATGATTGTTCACCGTGAACCCATAGCTGTAAACCTGCTGGGTAAAAGTTTTATGATAGGCCATGGCGATGGTTTAGGCCCCGGCGACCATGGGTATAAATTTTTGAAGAAGATATTTGCCAACCCGCTATGTAAGTGGCTTTTTGCCCGCCTGCACCCTAATTTTGGCACTGGGCTGGCCTTATACCTATCTCGCCGCAGTAGGATAGCCACCGGCGCCGCCGATGAGCATTTTGAAGGGGAGGATAAAGAGTGGTTGATTATCTACATAAAAGAACAACTACAAAAAGCCCATACCGACTACTTTATTTTTGGGCACCGCCACCTGCCGATTGACCATGTAATAGGGCAAAGCAGGTACATAAACCTTGGCGATTGGATAAAATACCGCACCTATGCGGTTTGGGATGGCGAGAAACTGGAATTGCTGACCTTTTCTTAGACACCAAGTGTTTGTTTTATCGTTTATTATCTTCTATCTTTGTAAATAGTCAACTTAAATTGTCCAATTTATACCATGAAGAAACTTTTATTATTAAGCATGTTAGCTTTAACAGTTAACTACGCCTACAGCCAATGTGGCGCCTGTGCCATTAATACAGGATGTACTATAAGTCCAGCTGCACCGCAATTGTGCCCTGCGGCATTACCAGATGGCACCGTAGGCGTTGCTTACGATCAGGATGCTACCTTTTACATGCCGGCGGTATTTAGCACATCGGGTGTAGATGTAACCCTAAACCAAATTACAGTAACTAACATTACTGGTATACCCCAGGGGTTAAGCTTTGCCTGTAGCGCACCAAACTGTATTTATTTCCCATCGCAAAACCCACCCGCTACAGAGCGTGGCTGTGTTAAAATTTGCGGTGTACCAGTTGTTCCGGGCAACTACAACGTAGTAGTATCTGTAGTAGCACAGGTAAGCACGCCGCTTGGCCCAGTTACCCAGCCAGAATCTTTTACCATACCATTGCGCATTAACCCGCCAGCGGGTGGCAATGCCAGCTTTACATTTAACCCTCCGGGCGGATGTGACTCTGTATGTGTAGATTTTCAAGCCCTTATACAAGACCCTATTAAGCCTACTACCTGGAGCTGGGATTTTGGCAATGGTGATACCAGTAACCTGAAATTGCCTCCTGTTGAATGTTTTAACACGCCCGGCGAACACTACATTACCCTTACTACTAAAACCTTTAACTTTGTATTAAACTCTGTAACATTTACCGCAACTACCAACCAGTGGTGTGGCGATGTGGAAGAGATTGAATTTTTTGGAGTTTGCCAGGGATCTCCAGATATTTATTTTGACTATGCAAACGGTTCTGACGCATTCTCTACTAACTGGGTAGGTAATAATACCACAGCAACTTTTAACAACCTAAACCGAGTATTACAAACCCCAACATTCTCTATGACATTTTGGGATGATGACGATGTATCGCAAAACGACAACTTAGGCACTCTTGCGGCTAACGTTACCAACAGCGGAACTTTTAACTTTACAACGCCACATGGTTTTGGCAGCTACACCATTGTAAAAGCTGTAGACCAAACCTATACTGATACTGACACTATTTACGTTTACACCCCACCTGTTGCACCTTTAGTTACTAATGCAACAGCTTTAGATTCAATCTGCACAGGCGATTCTATTATCCTTGTTAGCTCTTTAGCTACCGGTTACCAGTGGTATAACGACACTACCCTTATAACAGGTGCTGAAAATGACACTTTGATTGTCACTGAAAGCGGCAACTACTGGGTACGTATAAACGATACCAACGGCTGCATAAACAACAACCAAAACAATGCCACACCACTGGTTGTTATTAACTACCCACCAACAGTTGGCTTGTTCTACACTAACAACGGTGGTACAATAAACACTACCACAATTAGCCCACAATTCAGCTACCAGTGGTTCTTCTCTCAAGTACCAAATGCCGGCGGTTTACCTATACCAGGGCAAACCAATACTAACATTACCCCAACGCTAAACGGCTACTACTATCTTGTTGTATACAACTTACTAGGTTGCGCCAGCTATTCAGATACCGTAAACTTTGTTAAAAATGGCCTAAGTGATGTGTTGAGCAGCGTTACAGATTTGAATATTTACCCTAACCCAAGCAACGGCCAGTTTACTGTAGCCATGGGCTTAAGTGGTAATGAAAATACCGCAATAATAGTACGCAACGTAGTTGGTCAAACCGTGTTGAACATGGACCTTGGAAAACAAACAGGCAAGTTTGTTCGCGTTATAGACAGCGCATTACCAAAAGGCATGTACATTGTTGAAGTGGCACGCCAGGGTGGTAGTGTTACTACTAAACTAGTAATAGAATAAAACCTAACACCACACATAAAACTATGAAAATAAAAAAGTTTTCGCTCGCCATAGTTACATTATTAGTCTCTTCAACTGCTTTTGCCCAGCTAGACTGCAGCAATGGCCGTTACGTAGACCCACCAATTTTTCCGACATTTACGGAAACAACCAATATTGAGTTTGGTCAGAACATTAATATTAATGGCCAAAACCAGGTGTTGACATTAGATGTTTTTCAGCCCGACAATGATAACCTGGCTCAACGCCCGTTGATAATTTTTGTACACGGTGGCACTTTTATTACTGGTACTAAAGATGATGGCGATGTTACCGAACTGTGCAAACGTTTTGCAAAACTGGGTTATGTTACTGCTTCTATCAACTATCGTTTGGGCATGGGCATACCTAGCCAGGCAACTGCGGCGCAAGCCCTTTTGCGTGCGGTGCACGATATGAAAGCGGCGGTACGTTTCTTCCGCAAAGATGCGGCTACCACAAACACTTACCGTATTAACCCCGACTATATTATTGGCGGTGGCAGCTCGGCAGGTGGTTTAACAGCTGTGCACCTTGCGTACCTTGACCAAAACAATGAGGTGCCTAGCTACGTTGACACCACCGGTGTTAACGGTTTAGAAGGCAACAGCGGTAACCCGGGCTACAACTCAAACATTCGTGCGGTTGTTAATCTTTGTGGGGCACTGGCAGACTCATCATGGCTAAATACCGGTGATGAGCCAATTGTTAGCGTACATGGCGATGAAGATGGCACTGTGCCTTACAACACTGCTACTATCACAGTGTTTGGTATTCCTATTATTCCTGTATCGGGCAGCCGCGATATACACGCGCGTGCTAACAATGTAGGTGTAACAAATGTGCTTAAAACATTCAATGGACAAGACCACGTTCCGTATGCTACCAACGCTGCATATATGGACAGCACCTACTGGGTTGTTCGCGACTTTTTAGCTGACGTTGTTTGTAACGGTTTATCGGGTACTGAAGAGGCTACCAAAACAGTTGGTAAGCTTAACATTTACCCAAACCCTGCAACATCTGACCTTAACATTTCTATTGCCGGAACGTCGCTTAAAAACACTACCGTTCAGTTAATTGATATCAGTGGCCGTTTGGTTTACGAAACCAAAATAACTACTGATGTTACTACACACAAAGTAAATACCGCTAACTTAACTGCTGGTCTTTACATTGTAAAAACTGCCGGTGCTAAAGGCATGCAAACACAGAAACTGGTTATTCAGTAATCTGAAAGTTGAAAACTAAAAGTTAAAAGATAGTAGAGAGCCCCGTCAGAAATGTGCGGGGCTTTTTGTTTACCTCATCCTAAATCCTTCTCTCCCCGTCCGAATGGATGAATCCAATTCATCCGGGCGGGCTAAAGGAGTGAGGGGGACTTTAATACTAATCGAAAATTATCCGATCAATTAAGCCCATAAATTTTTATCTTTTCACTAATAATTTTTAGTTTGAAAAGCTATGCTATCACAAACCTTATCTAACCTATTTGAGCGTGATTTAGAGAAGCTCAAAACCGAATTGCTGGCTTACGAAAACGAAGGTGCCATGTGGGTTGTTGCGCCAGGTATTGGCAATAGTGCGGGTAACCTGGGTCTTCATATAGTAGGTAACCTTAAAAACTTTATAGGCGCTGCATTAGGTAATACAGGCTATTTGCGCAACCGCGATGCTGAGTTTACAACCAAAGATGTTCCAAGGGAGAAAATCATTGCCGATATTGATGAAGTAATAGGTATTGTTAAATCTACCGTTGGAACGTTAACGCCCGCTCAACTGGAGGAAATATACCCGGAGGATAAATGGAAAGACCCTGTTACCGTGCACCATTTATTACTGCATCTGCTAACTCATTTAAGTTACCATTTAGGGCAGGTGAATTATCATAGGAGACTAGTCTCCTAATGAAAAACGAAAGACTAAAAATTAAAAATATAAGTGCAGGTAGTTTGAGTTAAGCACCTGCCAAGGCAGGAGATAGGATAATGTATATAATCTTAATGATTTATTAAGGTAAATGCCTTAGGCTTTAAGTATATTTCAGCCATGAAAAAACTGCTGTTAATTTTGCTTACAATCTGCACGCTACAACTATTTGCGCAGAAACCCAAATACGTTTTATTAATTGGTATTGATGGATTAGGTGGATATGCTTTCCCAAAGGCAGAAACCCCAAATATTGATGAACTGGCTAAGAACGGGGCATCAACCTATACAGCAAAGTGCGTTATGCCAAGCAGCAGTAGCCAAAACTGGGCCAGCATGATTATGGGCGCTCCTCCAAAGTATACAAACATTCCACGTAACGGTTTCAGTATGAAAAAGGCTACCGGAACTGCGTATTGTGGCAGGCCTAAAGGCAGGTTGTTCCCCTCCATCTACACCATACTGCGCGAACAAAATCCGACATCGAAGATTGTGGTTTTGCACCATTGGGATGATTATGCACGTTTGGTAGAAGACAAAGACCTGACCATGCGTAAGCATACTAAAACTGAAGACAGCACTTGTATTGCTGCGGTTGATGTTATAAATAAAGGCATGCCCGATTTGTTATTTCTACACTTTGACCATGTAGACCATGCAGGCCATAGTATTGGGCACAATACCGACGGATATTACAAAGCCGTAGCCAAAGCCGACTCGCTGGTGGGTGTGATTATTGCTGCACTTAAAACTGCTGGGGTTTATGATGATACCGTAATAATTCTAACCGCAGACCATGGCGGCAAAGGTAAAGGCCACGGCGGCCCCAGCCTTGCAGAGCGTAACATCCCATGGATTATCAGCGGGCCAGGCGTAAACAAAAACGTATCGCTTATTTCAGAAATAAACACCTACGATACGGCAGCTACCATAGCCTACATAATGGGGCTTACCCAACCTGAATGCTGGAAAGGTAAGCCTGTGACAGGGGCATTTAAACTAAATATGAAAAACTAAAATGAAAAATATTCCGCTTACGTAAATTCAAATTTCTACTACAGCAGCTGGGCTTTCAGCATATAATTGGATTTATTTACAAAAAGGGCAAACTATTGTGTGCCTCAAAGCGTTATAATACTTTCAAAACAATAGCGTACTAATATCTATTTTCTATTTTTACGCCCCAACACACCGCAAACACGAATGGACAAAATAAATATACTTTGGGCCGATGATGAAATCGACCTTTTGAAACCCCACCTTTTATTTCTTAAAGAAAAAGGGTACGAAGTAAAAACTGCAAACAACGGCCAGGACGCCATAGATATGTTTGGCGCAGGCAATTTTGATATAGTATTTTTAGATGAGAACATGCCGGGCCTATCGGGCTTGGAAACCCTTAGCCGTATAAAGGCTTTAGATGCAGGGATACCTATAATAATGATTACCAAGAGCGAGGAAGAGCATATAATGGAAGATGCCATTGGCTCTAAAATTGCCGATTACCTTATTAAACCGGTAAACCCTAACCAGATACTACTGGCACTTAAAAAATCGCTGGATAATAAGCGGTTGATTAAGGAGAAAACCTCATCGGCCTACCAGCAAGAGTTTCGCAATATAGGAATGAGCATGAGCGATAAGCTCAGCCCTGAAGAATGGAAAGAAATGTACCGCAAGCTGGTGTATTGGGAGCTTGAGCTATCAAAATCGCAAACAGAGGGCATGGACGAAATTTTGGCTATGCAAAAAACAGAGGCCAACAACCTCTTCTCTCGCTTTGTAGCAAACAATTATATAAGCTGGTTAAACGGAAGCGCTAAAGACGCGCCTACGATGTCGCACACGTTATTTAAAAACAAAATTGTGCCAGTAATTGACCAAAGCGACAGCACCTTTTTTATACTGATAGATAACCTGCGCTTTGACCAGTGGAAGGTAATACAGCCCATACTTAGTGAATATTTTAAGGTAGAAACAGAGGATATGTATTTTTCTATACTACCTACGGCTACCCAATATGCACGTAATGCCATATTTGCTGGCTTATTGCCATCAGAAATTGAACGCCGTTTCCCAAAGTTATGGTTGAACGATGATGATGAAGGGGGCAAAAACATGCACGAAGCCGAGTTTTTGGCCGACCAGCTAAAACGCCTAAACCGCGACTGCAAACACAGTTACCACAAGGTAACCAACCATGCAACAGGTAAAAAACTGGCTGAAAGTATTCCCAACTTAATGTCGAACAAGTTTAATGTTATTGTATACAATTTTGTTGACATGCTATCGCATGCCCGCACCGAGATGGAGGTGATACGTGAGCTAGCTGATGATGAAGCGGCTTACCGCTCTATCACCCAATCGTGGTTTGAGCACTCTCCGCTATTAGATATATTTAAACAACTGGCAGAGCGTAAGGTAAATGTTGTTATAAGTACCGACCATGGTACGATACGTGTTAAAGAGGCATCGAAAATTATTGGCGACCGTAACACCAACACCAACCTGCGCTACAAACAGGGCAAGAACCTTCAATACGAGAAAAAAGACGTATTTGAGGTGAAAAACCCTTTAGATGCATACCTGCCGCGCACTAACGTAAGCCAAACATTTGTTTTTGCTAAAGAAGACATGTTTTTTGCGTACCCTAATAACTTTCACTACTACGTAAACTACTACCGCAACACGTTTCAGCACGGTGGTATATCGTTAGAGGAAATGATTATACCTTTTGTTGTTTTAAGCAGTAAATAACAACCAACACGTTATTACAGGCTCAATATGCGCCGTACCCTACTCCTATTTTCAGCCCAGCTGCTGCTAATATCTGCATGCAGTAACGGGCAGCCTGGGCCTGCATCGGCCAATACTAAATGCGCTGGTACCACAGGGCCTTTTAAAACCGCACAGCTTAAAAATGAGCGAGTAGAAGAGGCCTATGACCAGAAAGAAGGCGGGCTTTTAAAAGCGCTAAATGATAAAGGCATTTGCCCCGAAAACCTGGAACTGTATATACGTGTTTTTAAGGCTGATAAAAAGCTTGAGGTATGGGCTAAGAATAAGTCCGACGGGGCCTTTCAGCTGTTTAAAGTATACGATATTTGCCAATCATCGGGCACGTTGGGGCCTAAGCGCAAAGACGGCGACAAGCAGGTGCCCGAAGGGTTTTACCATATAAGCGACTTTAACCCGAACAGTAGGTTTCACTTATCATTAGGTATTAACTACCCCAACAAAGCCGACCAGATACTGGGTAACGAGCACCCGGGTGGTGATATATACATACATGGCGATTGTGTTACCATTGGCTGCATGCCACTAACAGATGAGATTATAAAAGAGCTGTATGTGTTGTGTGTAGAAGCCAAAACGGCAGGGCAAACCAATATCCCTGTGCATATATTTCCATCAAAACTAATAGCCAAGGCAGATATGGCAGCGGTTATGCCCGCTATGTATAAAGCCCATTTACCTTTTTGGGTTAGCCTTAAACCGGCTTATGATTACTTTGAGAAACACAAGAAACTGCCTGCTATAAGTATTGACAGTGAGGGGAATTACGTAGTGGAGTTAAAAGATAAAAACTAAAAGTTTAAAGTAACATTAAGCGTTACGGATAATGACCTCGTTGCTGCGTTTGGCGTTGATTTCGGCTAATACCAAATCGGCTATTTGCTGGGGTTTGATGAAGTGGGTACGGTCGGCACCGGAGCCATCCCACGATGGGGTATCTACATTGCCGGGGATAACAGAAGTAACAAACACCCCTTTATCTTTCAAATCGCTTTGTAATACGCGGCTAAAGCCCAATTGGGCATGTTTACTCATAGAGTAGCTTGAAGCATAAGGAACAGCCTCTATTGATGCAATGGAGCAAATATTGATGATATGCCCTGAACCGCGCTCGGCCATGCTTTGTACAAATGGCATGGTAAGGCGGTAGGTAGACCAAAAGTTGACCTGCATTTG
>JAIXUZ010000159.1 GCA_027483285.1 Bacteroidota bacterium | reverse complement strand
TTCCAATTGCATCTTATTGGTCTTATCCATGCCTACCGGCTTAACCGATGCGGTAACACTCTTGCCCGGTGCTATAAGGTATTCTGTAACCTCAGTAACAGGCGGGTTAGGGTTGCGCAATTCTATTTCTATAGTGCTGGTGGCCGTTTCACCGCCGCCTGTAGCTATCACCTGCACTTTAGCTATGCCTACATTGGGTTTTACTTTTAGGCTGAACGATGCCAGTTGGTCGCCTATTTTGCTAAAGGTTAGGTTTTGTGTTGTTGCTCCTTCTACAGTAAAGAAGGCAGGGTCGGCTTTTAGCTGCACCGTTACATTCTTAACCTTATTCTCCATAGCAAATACCGATACGGGTAGCTTTACCGTTTCATTAGGTCCTAATACGCGTGGCAAGGTAGCCAACACCATCAGTGGCTTTTTAATGGTAACAGTTTTCTCTGCATTGCCATAGGCATCACCATCCCTGGCAACAACCATAATGCGCGCCGAACCTACATATTCAGGTATTTTAATAGTATGGGTTTTAGAACTGCCTTTGCCTAGCGTTGTTGGGCCCACATACACTACCATTGGTTTAAAGCGCTTGGCACGGACTGATTCTTTGGCATTGCCCGTAGCGTCCATTTCGCCATCACCACCAATACTTAAAATCTTACCCAGCGATGCTCCATAAGCACCCAATACATTATCAAACACATCGTAGGTACGCACACCCAATGCCTCGCGGGCATAGAAGGTGTTCCAAGGGTCGGGCGTTTTATAACGGGTAAGGTCTAATAAACCTTCATCAACAATAGCCAGCGTATACGTCATAGGCTTGCCATTTTTCTCCTTCACAGTAATCTTAGCTGTTTCTCCCGGCCTGAATGTTTCCGCGCTGGATATCATCGGGTAGATATGCGTATTCTTATCTTCTACCAAAATAGGTTGTATACCGTACAAGCGTATCGGCAAATCGTTTATGGCCTGCGAGTGCGGCTGTATCAGCGATATGTTGACATACACATTCGGGGTCATATTCTCCGTTACCTTAAACTTAACAACGGTTTGGCCTTTGCCCAGTTCTTTCCAAAAGCTTGAAACTACCCCACTACCATTTTCAATGCTCACCAAAGCACGGCCGCCAGGTGATGATGGTATGGTTACCGTTGCTTCATCACCTACATTGTACTTAGGCTTATCAGTTGTAAACGATAACATAGTAGCCGCCTCAGGCGCTTGTCCTCCCTGGCGCGAATCCATATCGGCATAATCTACATACACCGTTTGACCCGCAGTATGACCACTTTCCACATCTTTTACGCGTATTAAATAACGGCCCCAGTTGGGTTCGCGCAACTTCAGTTTAAAATTCACATACCCCCCGGTTGAATAAGCTGTTGCAGAGTCTACCAGGTTTTTGTAGTTGCTGTTCATAAAGTTGTAGCCACCCAGTTCGCTCTCATCAAACCACCAGCGCCACTCCAGTTTATACACCTCATAACGCACCTTGCGGCCCGATACAGGCTTACCGTTTGCATCAGCCGTAACAACCCGTATTGTGTGGTCTTTATTGTTTGGTAACATGCCATAGTAGTCGTCAGACTTTGGCACTTGTAAGCCAACATAATTAGTGTAGGGGTAAAACGGCATATTAAAGCGGTCTATGCTAAAGTTACCGCCCTCTTCAAATACCCTAACCGTAAAGCCTGCCGTTAGCATAGCCGGTGCATTGGTTGCCTTTATGGCAGGCTGCACAGCCGCCACACCGTTATCATCCAGATACCCGTCAAAAATGGTTTGTGCTTCGGGATAGTACGATATTGTTGGGTCATCAAATACAAAGTCTTTCAGATTATCAAACTTCCCTTCGGCCTTGTTTAGTGTTACCGATACATTAGCACGCAAGCCTCTTGCGGTAGCGCCATTCAACCACGATACTTTTAACGGTGCCTGTAAATTAGCGTCGGCTTGTGTTAGTTTAGTTTTACCAAAATCAAGGTTTATTTTCAACCTATTTGGCTGAATCGTTTCAACTTTCAACCCTTGGGTAAATGTTGCCCCGCCTACTTTTACACGTGCGGTATACGTTCCTGTCGGTGCATTATCATCCGTAGCTGTGCTAAAGTCGTAAATACCACCAACAGCATCCACCTTCATCATCTTTTGTACTATCTGCCCGCGTGGGTTTACCAGTTCAAACGTTACAGGGTGTTTAGGCGGAAGGACATTATTCTTGTCCTCTAGCATAAAAGCGATATGTAACGAATCGCCCGGGCGCCATACGCCACGTTCGCCATAAATAAAGCCTTTTATGCCTTTCTGCACCTGTTCACCACCCACATCAAAATTGCTTTGTGATAGCGAAAACTCACTGCCCAGTTTTAAGTAGCCACGCTGTTTACCGCTTTTGGCAATCAATAAAAATGGTTTCTTTTTAGGGATGGATAGCTTAGCCATGCCCTGCCCATCGGTTGTGGCTGTTCCTAAACGTTGGTTTACAAAGTCGTATACCTCTATAACCACTCCGCCCATCGGCTGGGTTGTTATCAGGTGGGTAACATAAATATTATACGTGCCGTTGGGCCCAAGCTTAGCCGTTAAGCCTAAATCGCTGGCTAATACGTTACGCGAGTCGTAATGCTCGCTGTTGTTATAGTAGGCAGAGTTACACGGGTTATCGCGCTGCATATAATCATAATCATCACCATAGTTCCAATCATAATCGCTGTAGTAATCATAGTCATTATAATTTTCTGATTCATCCTCCTCTGCATCTTCCTCATTCATACTGGCCATGCCGGTGTTCTCCGTTCCACTATCGGCACAATCATACGTTGAGTATTCCTTTTTAAACGTAAGCTTAACACGGTATATAGCGCCCGGTTCCGATTTTACAAGGTCGGCCAAATCAAGGCTATAGTCAGTCCATGTGTTGCGCACCCCTGCTAACGGTATTTTCTTTTTGATAACGCGTTTGCCCACACGGTACAATTCGCTGCTGCCATCAAGGTTATTAACCTGGAAAAACTGGCGCACATTGTTCTCATATATTTTAAAAACTTCAACATCAACTGCATTTAGGTTTACCGCCTGAAATGGAAGTATCAGCCCATTAGAATTAGGAATAATAACACCCTTACCTTTAATTTTAACGGCAGGCTTAATCTCTTCAAACGTAACGTTTACATCACTGTTTTTACCCAGCGTTTGGTTGCCTGCACTTAGCACTGCCGAGTTTACCAGCAGGTTCTGCGAACCTGTTTGCCTACTTTGGGGGAATACTCTCAACTCATTATCAACCACAAACGATGTTAATGCAGAAAAGCTCTGGAAGTTTACCAAACCCGATAGGTCTTGAGTTTCGCTCAAAGGCTCGGAAAAGTACAGCGAAACATGCTGGTCGGGGTCGCTTTCCGCATGGTACATTATCATACTAAACACACCCGTGGCAGGTATATCAATGTTAGCGTTACCACTTTCATCCGCATCAATGGCATCACCATCCATGGCAATTTCTAATTTGCCTTTGGTAGCTGTGCGGGGTATACTATCTATGCTATACGTCCAAACACGGTCGCCGGCAGGTTCTACTTTCACCTTTAGCTCTTTGCCATTTAGCTTAGCCGTTATTGTTTTTTGAATTTTGGCCTGTTCTGTATTATCAGCCAGATTTATCTTTCCAAAAGC
>JAIXUZ010000133.1 GCA_027483285.1 Bacteroidota bacterium | reverse complement strand
GCTTTTTGCACCTCGGGCTTAACATCCATAAACTTAGCCTTGCGCTGCTCCAGCTTTTTAAGGGCATCCATTATATAGTTTACCTGGCTTTCTATTACAAATATCATAGAGTTATGGCCCAGGCCTGTGTTTGGCCCTATAAGGAAAAACAGGTTGGGGTAGCCTGTAACCGCAGCACCGTAGTAGGCTTCGGGGCCTTCTTTCCAGTCTTCGGCAAGTATACGCCCTCCCCTACCTTTAACTACAAAATCAACAGGGGCATCGGCTGCTTTAAAGCCAGTGGCTAGTACAATAGCATCGGCCTCATAATGATTACCATCAGCAGTAAAAATAGTGTTGCCCTCTACCCTGTTAATGCCCGATGTTACCACATCTACATTGCTCCGTAGCAAGGCAGGGTAATACTCTTTGCTTGGGGTAATGCGCTTGCAACCCATAGTATAGTCGGGTATCAGCTTCTCTCGTAGTGCTGGGTCTTTTATTTTTTTGTTGATGAATTTAACCACCATACCCTGCACGTAATTGTTTAAGCGCGGGCGAGTAAATATCAGGGTACCGATAAGCTCATTCTCCCAATACCATTTCCAACGCAACATACGCTGGGTAAAAGGCAGTATGCGGAACATTTTACGCTCCCAGTCTTTCATGGGCCTGTCGGCTTTGGGTATTACCCACGGGGCCGAACGTTGGAAGATATTAAGCTGCTCAACATCTTTAGCAATAGCGGGTACTATTTGTACCGCGCTGGCACCTGTGCCTACAACGGCGACCTTTTTGCCTTTATAATCAAAGGTATGGTCCCATTCTGATGAGTGGAAGACCCGGCCTTTAAAATCATTTAACCCGGGAATGTTTGGTATTTGCGGACGGTTTAGCGGGCCAAGGGCGTTAACAACCACGTTTGCGGTAAGTGTGCCTCCATCTTTCAGGTTTAAAGTCCACATACCATTGGCTTCGTCAAAGCTACCGCCGGTAACTTCGGTATTCAGCCTAACGTATTTTGCAAGGCCATACTTCTCCACACAATGGCGGGTATATTCTAAAATCTCCTGCTGGTTGGCAAACATGCGGCTCCAGTTGGGGTTAGGCTCAAAAGAGAATGAATATAAATGCGACGAAATATCGCAGGCTGCACCGGGGTAGGTATTATCGCGCCAGGTACCACCAATGGTAGCGCTGCGTTCTGCAATAATAAAATTGGTATTACCTTGTTTTAGTAGCTTTATAGCCATGCCTAAACCGGCAAAGCCTGTACCTATAATAATAATGTTTTTCAATGGTCAATTATCAATGGTAAATATAATTGCAGAATTATCGTACATCGGGAACGGGTTCTGCTGATGCAAAGCTAGCTACTATCGCAGCAGTAACATCTTTTCCGCCGGTAAAATTATTAAATAATGAGCCGATAGAGTATATAGGCCCCCAGGGAATACCCCACCAACCCAGTAAAAAAGTGATTAAGCTAAAGCCTAACCCCTTGGCAACAGTAGATTCTCCACCTTTAATAAAATAGGTAGAGCTGCTCCTTCTAAACGTCATTATAAGAATTGATATGGTATATTGGTAATATACAAACTTAGCACCACGCTCTAATTCACGGTTAATATCATTATCTGTTAGGCCCTCCAGGCCCTTAATTTTTGCCATTGTTGTCTGATTAAGAATGCAATATATCAAAATAAAAAAGGCCACACCTAAATGGTGCAGCCTTTTTGTAACAAACATAATAGTTGTTATTGATGGGCTATGCGACCCTGCACTCCTATGCGGAGGGCAATTACTTTCTTTGCTTGTCCAAAGAAAGTAATCAAAGAAAAGACACCACGCCCAAAAACACGTCGATTTTGCTCTCGCACATCCCGACCACACTAATTGCCATGCAAAATCTTGTGTTCACACAGGGCGTGGACTACCCAACGCACTTTTAAAGAATTTTATATTTCAAAGCTAAGGCCAGTCTATGTTTACGCCAAAATAAAATAAGGCTGCATCTAAATGGTGCAGCCTTTTCAAAAAATCCCTCGTCTTCCGACTTTGTAGTTCCCGATAGCTATCGGGACCACTCCCTTTCTAAAGTGAGATTTTCTAACTATTGTGCGTTGTATGCGGCGACAAAGCTTTTGGCAAAGTCTTCAAGTTTAACATTACCTAGTTTTGCGGGTGGGTTGGCAAAAAAGTCGGCTTGCATGGTGCCGTTGCGTTGTACCTGCCCCATGGCTACATACCCATCAACATTGGTTTTAGGTAAGCCAGCTTGCAGCATGCCTTGCTCTGATTGCTCATCGGTAAACAATATCCACGGTGTACCGGGTTTGCCAATAGCCGCAGATAACACATCGGCAACTTCTTTATTGGTGCGTATGTCGCTGGCAATATACTGAATGCTAACACCGGTAAAATCAAGTTTCAATAAAGCATCGGCAACAACCTCAGCAATATCAGACGTATCTACTAATGCTATTTTAGAATCGGCATCGCCACCGTTGCCACCCATAATACCTGCATTTTTTATCATACCTATTTGGGCAAACAGGTTGTAGTAAAAGAATGATGGACGTAAAAATTTAGCATTAACGCCTTCAAGCTTAAGCAACTGCTCTTCTAAATAGCCAAGGCCATCAATAGGGCCGGCACCTTTGCGCAAATGTGCACCAATACTGCTAAGCAGCACAACGTTTTTAATGCTGTTTACTTTCAGGGCTTCTACATAGTTATCGGCCACCTGCGTTTGGTGAGTATACCAATCGGCGGCGGCAAAGGTTGGGGGTATCATCAGGTACACCGCATCTGCCCCGGCAAAAGTGGTGATTAAAAATGCTGCATCGCCTACCGAGCCAACAGCTGCTTTGGCACCAAGTGATTCAATATCGGCTACGCGTGCAGCATTACTGGTTATAACTGTTACCGAATGGCCGGCTGCTACTAATTTTTCTACTACCGGTTTGCTAATATGGCCTATAGAGCCTGTAATTACATAGTTCATTTTGTATCTGTTTTTAAATTTATTTGACAAAGTTAGGCTAATAGTTTACTTTTGTACTGTACTTACTTTATTATATGGTACTTACTAAAAAGTAAGTATTAATAATATCAATACTTATAGCATGAGAAAAGAAAATTCGACCAATAATATAAATCGAGAAACCCTGATAAACAGGTGCCCGGTAAACTTTACTTTAGAGCTTATTGGCGGGCGTTGGAAAACGCTCATTTTATTTAACCTACAGAAAAAACCGATGCGCTTTAGTGAGTTGAGAAGGTCATTACCCGGAGTAACTGAAAAAATGCTGACCCAGCAGTTGCGCGAACTGGAAGCTGACAACCTACTTACCCGAACCGTATATGCCGAAGTGCCCCCAAGGGTAGAATACTCGCTTACCGACCTTGGCAAATCGCTATGGCCGGTTATGAATAATATTGCCCAATGGGGAATAAGCGTTATGCCAACTGTACAGGCAAAAGTTACTACCAAATAGCAGCACAAAACCTTCATTTTTTACTACAACTGTGTGGGTTCCAGTGGTCCTATAAAAATCTCATAATTACGCGTTAATAATTCATAATTATTCCCTACCTTTGCACTCCTTTTGCAAAATGCGGAAGGAACGGACAGTTCACTGAATGTTTAACCATTTTTAAAAATTACTCTCTGATGTCAGAAGAGATTGAAAACACAACAGCTGCCGAAGGCACTGAAAATCAAGTAGCTGAAGCACCTGTTGCTGAAGCTCCAAAAGCAGAACCTGTAAAGTCTGCCCCTACAACCGACTCGAAACCAGACCCTGATTTTGACTGGAGCGCGTTAGGTAAAAAACAACAAAACTATACTGCCGACGAGGTAGCTTCGTTTGACAAAAAATACGAAGACACTTTACGTTCAGTTATAGAGCACGATGTAACTATGGGCAAAGTAGTGGCTAAAACCTCTAAAGAGCTTATTGTAAACATTGGCTACAAATCTGACGGTGTTATTTCGCTATCGGAAGTTCGTTACAACCCTGATATTGCCGTAGGCGATGAATTAGAGGTTTACGTAGAGCGCCAGGAAGACAAAAGCGGCCAGTTAGTATTATCTCACAAAAAAGCACGTTCGCTTAAATCGTGGGAGCGTATTAACCAAGCCCTTGAAAACGACGAAATCATTAAAGGTTACATCAAAAGCCGCACTAAAGGTGGCCTTATCGCTGAAATATTTGGCGTTGAAGCTTTCTTACCAGGCTCTCAAATTGATGTTAAGCCTATCCGCGATTACGATGTTTACGTTGGTAAAACAATGGAATTCAAAGTTGTTAAAATCAACAATGAGTTTAAAAACGTTGTGGTATCGCACAAAGCCCTTATTGAGGCCGAACTTGAGCAACAAAAAGTTGACATCATGTCGAAACTTGAGAAAGGCCAGGTATTGGAAGGTACCGTTAAAAACATCACTTCGTACGGTGTATTCATCGACCTTGGTGGCGTTGACGGACTTATCCACATTACCGACCTATCTTGGGGCCGCATAAACCACCCAGAGGAAATCGTTAAACTTGACGAGAAAATCCAGGTTGTTATCCTTGATTTTGACGAAGGTAAAAAACGTATTGCCTTAGGTTTAAAACAACTACAAGCCCACCCTTGGGATGCTTTAAGCGCAGACTTGAAAGTAGGCGACAAAGTAAAAGGCAAAGTAGTAGTTTTGGCCGATTACGGTGCATTTGTAGAGGTTGCTGCCGGCGTAGAAGGTTTAATCCACGTATCAGAAATGTCGTGGAGCCAACACCTACGTTCTGCTCAGGACTTCTTAAAAGTAGGCGACGAGGTAGAAGCTGTAGTTTTAACTTTAGACCGCGACGAACGCAAAATGTCGTTAGGTATGAAGCAATTGCTGCCTAACCCATGGGATGAGATTGAAGCCCGTTACCCGGTTAACTCTCGCCACAAAGGCGTGGTTCGCAACTTCACTAACTTCGGCATTTTTGTTGAGTTAGAAGAAGGTGTTGACGGTTTAGTTCACATCTCTGACCTTTCTTGGTCTAAGAAAATCAAACACCCATCAGAGTTTACTAAAGTAGGCGAAGAGTTAGAGGTAGTTGTGTTAGAAATAGACAAAGAAAACCGTCGTTTAAGCTTAGGCCACAAACAACTGGAAGAAAACCCTTGGGAAGTATTCTCAACCATCTTTACTGAAGGTTCGGTTCACCAAGGCACTGTTACCAGCTTTGTAGACAAAGGCGCTATTGTATCGTTACCATACGGTGTAGAGGGCTTTGCCCCAATGAAACACCTTGTTAAAGAAGACAAAACCACTGCTAAGGTTGAAGAAACTTTAGACTTTAAAGTGATTGAGTTCTCTAAAGAAAACAAGAAAATTGTTGTTTCGCACACCAAATTGCATGATGATGCTGTAGCTATTGCAAAATCTGATAACGAAGATGCAGGCGATGCTAAAGCTTCTAAAGACGCGAAACCTAAAAAGGTTGCTAATAAAAAGGCCGTTGATAACTCAGAAAAATCAACACTTGGTGATTTTGATGTGTTAGCTAACCTTAAATCTAAAATGGAGAAAAGCGAAGGTGCAACTAAAGCTAAAGCCCCTAAGGCAGTAGAAGAAGAAGCTCCGGAAGCCCCTGAAGCACCAGCTGCTGAAGAGACAGAAACTCCGACAGAAGAATAAGGATTATAAAACCTTACATAGTAAAAGCCCTGATGGAAACATCGGGGCTTTTGCTTTATATTAGGATACTCACAAATTTTTGTCTTTCTATTTTTATTTGATATTAACTAACTTTACAAAAACACAGGCCAAATGTTGTTGAGGTTATTTTTACGTTTAAGTATTATTTTATCTGCGCTTTTTCTATTTTCAGGCTGCACAAAGCAACCTTTAGCAGCTTTTACGGTACCGCAGCTGGTAGGCATTAACCAACCCGTACCATTTACAAACCAGTCGGTTGATGCTGAATTTTACTTATGGGATTTTGGCGATGGCGACACATCAACCGATGTAAACCCAAACCATAGCTATGCAGTAAGTGGTATGTATACAATTACACTTACCGCTTTGTCTGACAACGGAAAAAAGAAAGACGTAACTACACGGACTATTGAGGTAGATGTGATACAATCGTTTGTGGGCAGTTATTTGGTGCAGCAAAATTGCACAGGCACAAGTACAGTATCGTATACAATGGAAACGTATGTTAGTAATGATACCCTATACCTAACAGGCTTTGATATGGTGCCATTTGCCTTTGCCTGCTACTTAACAGAAAACAATAACCTAACTATGCCTGCCCAGGTTTATAATGGTGTAACATATTCTGGAGTAGCCAACGTTACGGGTAATAATTTAAGCATTGTATATACTAAAATAAGCGGCGGAGATACAACAAATTGCACAGCCAACTGCACTAAACAATAACCTATTATGAAAGCATTAAAAATATTGTTTATTCAATTTGCTCTAATGGCTCTGCTTGCAGGTTGCGCAAAAGAGCCCGCGGCGTTTTTTAATGTAGATATAACAAACCCATTCAAAGCTGGCATACCTATAGAGATGATAAACTACTCTATTGATGCTGATAGCTACGAATGGAATTTTGGCGATGGAACAACATCAACCGAAGAAAACCCAACACATATTTATACCCAGGCGGGTGTTTACAATGTAACACTAACAGCCAAATCAGGCAAAAAAGAAAATGTAAAAACACGGGTGCTAAACATATCAGAGAACACCAATCCGCTATTTGCAGGCACTTATAACGTTAGCGATAATTGCAACATCAGCGGGCAATTAAACTATACCTTAACGATAACTGATGTTGGCATAAACATTACCATCAGTAACCTTAAAAACAGTGGTTTACTGCTACAAGCCCAAACGTTTAACAACAATTTTACCATACCCAGTCAAACTGTAGAAATACAAGGTTCGGGGTGGACCTTATCAGGCTCGGGGGCATTATTTGGCACCCAGTTAAATGGGTTCTACAGCTTAAGTAATGGTATACAACAGGAGTCGTGCAACTTTACCGCTGAGAAACAATAAAACCCGGTAATACGCTACATTTTGAAGATTTATAATACCTTATAAAAACGCCGGTTGCCATTGCTTTATTGATATATTTATGTAGTTGTGGTGCTAGCGCCAACCCTATTATAAGCAGTTACAATTACGCTGCCCATTAGAATTATTAATACAGCCTGACACATTGAGAGAAATATCGGGCATTACAATTATAGATAGCGACCTTGTAGCCGGCCAAAGCTAGCTAAACAAAGAAGCTGGCAACAAATATACCTGCATTATTTACGGCTTTGATTTAATTGATAAAAACCCTTAACACAGCGCCTGTATATAACTTTGACATGAAAGACATTGCTAAGATTAAATTAATTAATTAACTATATTTGAACCAATTAACTGTTAGTTCGTTGGTTGACGGCTATAGCCGACTTATAGAAACCCAAATAGATAATACTTATGAAAATTTCAGAAATATTTTTTTTATTGCTTGCGTTAATAATAATACCAATTGTTTCAGGCTGTAAGAATGATGAAAATACACCTGTTGGGGATAAAGGGACTGTCACTTTTAATATAGCAAACGAAGTTGGAGGTTCTCCACTTCAGATGGGTTCATTAAATTATACTAATGCAGCCGGCAATAACTATCAGGTAGACTTGTTGAAATACTATGTATCTAATTTTACGCTGATAAAAGATGATAATACAGAATATACCATTGGCAACCACGATTTGATAGATGCAGCAGACCCTGCCAGTGCTAACATTATAGCTAAAGATGTGCCTAATGGCACCTATACCAAGTTACGATTTATTCTTGGCATAGATAGCGTGTATAACCATACAGGAGACCAAGCTGGCGACTTAGACCCTATTAATGGTATGATATGGTCTTGGAACACAGGATACATTTTTTTTAAGCATGAAGGCGTTTATAAAGACTCTTTACAACAAACAAAAGGGCTATTATACCACTATGGCACAGACAAAGCACGTACAACAATTGAATTAACAATGCAACCATTGATTATTAGTGGTAACAGCAAAAAGGTAAACCTGGCATTTGATTTAAATAGTTTATACAATACACCTAA
Source organism: Bacteroidota bacterium (assembly GCA_027483285.1). GTDB lineage: Bacteria > Bacteroidota > Bacteroidia > CAMBQF01 > CAMBQF01 > CAMBQF01. Next base: position 2,714 of record JAIXUZ010000133.1, on the reverse strand, counting down.
CCAATTAGACTTTAATGTAAATAATGTTCACCAGTCTACCAGTCCGGGCGATGTAATCTGGATTCAAAAATTGAGGACAAATTTTAGCCAGGCATTTAGTTTTAAGAGTGTAGAGTAGTATGAAGAAGGTTGTAATTGCCCTATCAGTTTTATTATGGCTTTGCCTGTTTTTTTTGAATGCCTGTAAAAAAGATGATACTACTGCAGGCCCAACACCATATAACTTAGTAATTCCGGCGGGTTTGCCCCCCATGCAAATACCAGCTGGTAACCCTTTAACAGTAGAAGGAGTTTTGCTTGGGCGCAAACTCTTTTACGATCCTATCTTATCAGGAAACAACACTCAGTCTTGTGGTAGTTGCCATAAACAAAAATTTGCTTTTGTTGATAGTAGTTTAAAATATAGCGTTGGTATAGATAATCTGCCAGGCACACGCAACGCAATGCCCCTTTTTAATTTAGGGTGGAATACTAAAGGCTTATTTTGGGATGGAGGCGCAACAAACCTGGAAAGCCAGGTTATTGCCCCTATACTAAACCCTTTAGAAATGCATGATTTGTTGCCAAATGTTATTAATAAACTTAGGGGACATAGCGAATACCCTGCTTTGTTTAAAGCTGCTTTTGGTACTGATAGTATAACCGTGTCACTGCTTATGAAAGCTATTGCCCAGTTTGAGCGTACGCTAATATCGGGCAACTCTAAATACGACCGTTATGTAAGAGGTACAGAAAGCCTTACCCCGCAAGAGCTAAATGGCCTAAATCTGTATACAGATATGAGTAAAGGCGATTGTAACCATTGCCATGTATTGGGTAGTACCTTTACTGATTTTGAATACCGCAACACCGGTTTAGATAGCATTGCTGTAGATAAAGGCCGTGCGTTAGTAACACTAAACCCTACTGATGATGGCAAATTTAAAACACCAACGCTTCGGAATATTGCACTTACAGCGCCCTATATGCACGATGGCCGTTTTAGCAATTTAAACGAGGTATTAAACTTTTACAATACAGGTTTCCATTATACCCAAAACTTAGATTTAAACTTGCAAACTGCTGTTAAAGGAAGGCTTAGCACACAAGATATGCTTGATATTATTGCTTTTTTAAACACATTGACAGATACTGAATTTACTACTAATTCAAGCTTTAGTAAACCTTAATCGCTAGTGTTTTTAACCGTTTTTTTGCTGGTACCAAGCAGGAATACTAAGCCAGCATTGAAATAGGATGTATTAGCTTTACTCTGATCATCAGTAAAAACCTGGTATTTGTTAAAGTACAGGCTACGGTAATCAAATTGTTGGAATATCATTTTATAGGAGAACTTAAGCCCAAGGGCAACCCTATCGCCTGTAAAAAAGTAGAACCGCACCATAGGCTCAATAGACAAGGCATTGGTGTTGTAGCCAGTTGGAGTGTAGGCTGTATCGCTAAACACATTGGTAAACCGGTTGAGAGAATAGCCCACCTGTACCGAGCCGGTAAACAAGGCATTGTCGCCTAAATAGCTTTGATAGCCAACATCAACCCCCGGTGTAATAATAAACATACGGGTATTAAACTGGGCATAAGTAAGGCTATCTACCGTAAAATGGGTAAAGCTAAGCGCAGGGCCTATAGTAAGCTTTTTAGCCACAGTAAAGTGGTAAGAAGTATTAATATCTATAATCTCTGAAAAGCTCTGACGCAAAGGGTAGTTGCCCGTTATTACAGGAATACAAAAATCTACCCTTAAGTTGGAACGGATAGGTTTTTGCCCCCAAGCCTGTGTTGTACACAGTATTGGAACAAGCAATAATAACAGTATATAACGTAAGCCTGATTTCAAATCTTAAAGGGTTTATAACCTTTTACAGCAAAAAGGCAAAAAGGTTTACTTGCTGCCAAATTTTTCAATAACCACCTGGCTAATTCCTGTGCTAGAGAAGCCCCCATCGTGGTAAAGGTTTTGCATGGTAACCATGCGGGTAAGGTCAGAAAAAAGCATTACGCAGTAGTTGGCGCAATCTTCGGCTGATGCGTTGCCTAGTGGCGACATTTGGTCGGCATAATCAAAAAAGGCATCAAACCCACCTACCCCGGTACCGGCGGTAGTTTTGGTTGGCGACTGTGATATGGTATTTACCCTAACCTTACTTTTAACCCCATAGTGGTAGCCAAAACTGCGGGCAATGCTCTCCAGCATGGCTTTAGCTTCTGCCATATCGCCATAATCAGGAAAAGTGCGTTGGCCGGCAATGTAGGTTAACGATACTACAGAACCCCACTCAGATATAGCATCGAGCTTATAGGCTGCCTGCAAAGTGCGGTGCAGCGACATGGCCGATATATCGAGTGTTTTATGGTAAAAGTCGTAGTTGATATCAGTATACGGTTTGCCCTTGCGCACGTTAGGCGACATGCCTATGGAGTGTAGCACAAAGTCTATTTTGCCACCCAGCACTTCCATTGCTTGTTTAAACAGGTTTTCCAGGTCCTCGTTAATGGTTGCATCGGCCCCAATAAGGGTTGAACCTGTAGCTTCGGCCAGCTTGTTAATTTCGCCCATGCGCAACGCCACCGGGGCATTGGTCAAAACAAAGGTAGCACCCTCGGCATGTGCCTGTTCTGCTACTTTCCATGCAATAGAGTTACTATCAAGCGCACCGAAAATGATGCCGCGTTTGCCTTTTAACAAGTTATAAGCCATAATAAATAAGTTTTGT
>JAIXUZ010000421.1 GCA_027483285.1 Bacteroidota bacterium | reverse complement strand
CCACCAATGCTTGTAGCGTGGTTATCTGCATCAACCTTGCCAATGTAGATGTTTGATGTAAACGTAGCATCAATGCCTACCTTTTTCAGGTTGCCCATAACGGTAAGCATGTTGTTATCGCGGCGCACTTCAATATCGTAATGGGTACTGTCGCGTTTAATCTCAGCACTTGGTTTGGCTGGCGTTCCGCGCATTATAACAGCGAATGATGTGGTCGTACCGTTATCTTGTTTTACGGTAGCGTTATAAGAGCCGCGAAGAACCGTTTGCGTAGCATCTTCCTGCACATAGCGCTTACCATTTACCCATGTTTCGGCTACCGCGGTAGTGCGGGTAAAAAGACTGTCAGTAGTAATTAAAAAGCTGGCAAGTTTACCCTGCTTAAGGTCGCCCAGCATATCGGTAACGCCGGCCAATGTTGCAGGAGTAGCGGTAAGGGCTTTAATGGCGGCTTTGTAGGGCAGGCCATATTCAACCGTTTTGCGCACGTTGCGTAAAAAGCCTGCAGGCTCTTTTAAACCGGCTGAAGTAAAAGCGAATGTAATACCTGCTTTATCAACCGTAGCGGCATTGGTAGGGGCAAGCTCCCAATGTTTCATATCGGTAAGCTGTATCAACGATGTTGCATCAGGGTCGCTAATATCAAACGCCATAGGGAAAGTTACCGGAATAATTATAGGCGCACCTGTAGCCTTAATTTCGTCTACGCGCTGGTACTCGTCGCCATTGCCTTTTATAATAAACTGTATGCCAAATTCGTCGCCAATTTTATCGGCACGCATAATGCTCAGCTTATCGCCCACCTCAAAAAAGGCAGGTAGTTTTTTGTTGGTGTTTATGGCGTTTAGCGACAGGTTAAACTCTACCTTATTACCACCTTTAGCATACCAATCGGCATCGTAAAAGGTTTGGCGCAAAAGCGAAATACTGCCCATTAACGATGATGGGTAATCTTGGGTTGATGAGCCTTTGCTGAATGAGAAACCCGTTGCAGCTTTGTCTTTTACAATCTGCTCGTTTACCTTGCCATCAGCCAATGCTACCACAGCAGAGGTGCCGCGGGCAATACCATCTGTTTGTTGGGTAAGCACCGCGCCAAAACCTACCTTGCGTAGTTCGGCAGCGTCTTTACCATCAACATTAAATAATGATATAGCATCCATTTCGGGCTTCACAGCCTGGTTCCATCCGGTTGATGTTTTGCTGTTTGATAGCATTTGCGGGCCGTTATATTCGCCGCGCTTTACCTCGGGCATACCGTAGCTGCTGCACAAATCAATAAACGCGGGGTAAATATATTTGCCTTTTAGGTTGTATACAATGGTGCCCTTGGGTAAGGTTACGTTAGTGCCTATGGCCTCTATCTTATTGTCTTTAACCAGCAGGGTAGCGTTGGTTAGCAGCGTTTGATAGTCGGTAAAAATATTGGCATTGGTAAAAGCCGTATAAATAGGCTTTGGGTTGGCAACACCGTTTACCGGAAAGGTTGGCTGGGCTACTGCCGCGCCGGCTACCAGTATAAAAACAAATAAAAGAAGCTTACGAAACATAATGGTTTTAATATACAAGGGCTAAAGGTAGTAAATTTGACCGCCCATGCATCTATCTGTAGTTATTCCTGTATACAACAGTGCAACATCCATTAATCAAGTGGTGGGCGATTGCTTTGCGGCACTATCGCACCTTGATTTTGAGATTGTGCTGGTAGATGATGGCAGTGCCGATAATAGCGAGGAGGTAATCTTTCAAATGGCACAACAGCACCCCAATATCAAAGCCATATCGCTGGCAAAAAACGTGGGCGAGTTTAACGCTGTTATGTGCGGCCTGCGTTTTGCCGCAGGTAAATATGTTGCTATTATTGATGATGACGGGCAAAACCCACCTGCCGAAATACTAAAACTATTAGCTAAGGCAGAGAGCGGGTACGATGTGGTGTATGCCCAATACGCACATAAAATGCACGCAGGTTGGCGCAATGCGGGTAGTTGGGTGAATAATTTTGCAGCTTCAGTTTTTATTAAAAAACCGGATGGTTTATACTTGAGTAGTTTTAAGGTGCTTAGGGCCGACCTGGTGCAAAAAGTAACCACCTACACCAATGCCAATGTGTACCCCGATGTGCTGGTGTTAAAATACGCCCAAAGTATAGGTACGGTTGAAGTAGAGCATAAAGCGGCAGAGGTAAAATCGAGGTACACGTTTAAAAAGCTGGTGTCTGTTTTTGCATCTATGCTGATAACACGTTTCGGCACAATAGGCCAGCTGCTATTTTATCTCTTAATAATTGTTACGGTATTCCCCTTGTGGTTGCTGTTGGTTATGGCAACCGCCCAACTATTAAAAGGCAGTGGCTGGCAGTTTTCTGAACATGTCCTAAGCGTAGTATTAACCATTGTGTTGGTTAGCATCTTACCCAAAACCAAAACCGACAGGCAATTCGAAATTAAAAAGTCATCGTTTTAACATGCTTAACAACCCCCAAGAATATAAGCGCATGGCCGCAGTGGAACAAAACCACTGGTGGTACAGGGTGTTGCATAAAAGGGTGATGGGGGTATTGAAAAACTCTCCCCCTAATGTAGGGGGAGTACCGCGAAGCGGGGAGGGGGTACTTTCAGGGCTTTCAATCCTCGATGCTGGCTGTGGAACGGGAGGTTTGTTACTTAAACTACAAGCAGCAGGCTATACCAATACTTTAGGGACTGATATATCTACCAACGCGCTAAAAATTTGTACAGAAAGGGGCCTAAATGTAATGCAGTCTGATGTCCGCGATTTGCCCCAAAAACTGGCAGGCAAAACCTTCGATGTTATCATCTGTAACGATGTACTTTGCTATTTTACAATGGATGAAATTCCGGGTATAATAGAGGGCTTTAAATCACTGTTAAACTATAACGGCTTACTCATACTGAACAACCCCGCACATGCTTCTTTCTCCGGAACACACGACATAGCCGTTGGAATAAAGACCCGTTTTCGCCCGAGAGAACTTGAGAACATAATTATGAATTATGAATTATTAATTATGAATTCAGTTCAGTGGCCTTTCCTCTTATCACCCCT
>JAIXUZ010000298.1 GCA_027483285.1 Bacteroidota bacterium | reverse complement strand
TATAAAATAAAAGCCCCGCATTTTCAGCGAGGCTTAAATCCCTCCCCCTCTCTCGCCTTCGGCGGATCGGGTACTCCCTATATAAGGGAGAGTATTTTCCTAGTACCTAGAAGCCAGAACCTAGCACCTAGTGCACGCGTGCCTTAATAACCTGGCGTTTGTGTTCTACCTCATCAATTACCAGTTTACCTATAATCTCGTTCATAATTTCGGTTGTGCCGGCCCCAATAGTCATCAGGCGGCAGTCGCGCCAGGCGCGGGCCAGGCCGTAATCTTCCATATAGCCCCAGCCTCCGTGTATTTGTATAGCCTCGTGTATAACCTCCAAAGTAGTTTCAGATACATACGCCTTAGCCATAGATATGATTTTGATAGCCTCGGGGCCTTTCTCAATAAACTCGGCCATGGCGCGGTAAGCCATGCTACGGCAGCACTCTACCTTAATAGCCATTTCGGCCAGTTTGTGGCGTAGCACCTGAAATTTGCCAATCTCGCGGCCAAACGCTTTACGTTCGTTCATATAGTTTTTGGCTTTGTTTAGTGCCCACTCGGCAGCAAAAGTACCGGTAATGGCAGCTATTAAGCGTTCTTCCTGTATGTTGCCCATCAGATAGTAAAAGCCCATGTTAACCTCGCCCAATAAGGCCGATTTTGGTATCTTACAATCAGAGAAGAATAACTGGCCGGTATCGCTGCTGTGCATACCCAACTTGTTATGTACTGGTATAGACTCAAAACCTTCTGTCTTAGTATCAAAAATAAACAGGCTAAGGTTGTGGCCTTCGCCAGTGCGGGCTACCAATACAATAAAGTCGGCAAGGTTGCCATTGGTAATCCACATCTTAGAGCCGTTAATCAACCAATAATCGCCTTTATCTTCGGCCTTGGTAAGCATACCTGCAACGTCGCTGCCACCGCTTGGCTCGGTTATACCTAAGCCGGCAACCATTTGGCCACTTAGGGCAGGGGCAAGGTACTTTTGTTTTTGTTCTTCGGTACCAATAGCCAATATCAATGGCAATGGTAAATAGGTATGCGCATATAACGACATGCCCAAACCACCGCAGTTTGCATAGGCAAGCTCTTCGGCTACAACGGCTGCGGCCCAAAGGTCCATACCGCTGCCGCCATATTGCGTAGGGTAGCTAACGCCAAAAAAGCCCTGCTGGCCAAACTTGGTAAAAATATCGCGAGAGCAGTAGTGGTTTTTCTCCCACTCGTCAACATTAGGTAAAATCTCAGCCTCAATAAAGCTACGTACCGAGTGGCGCAACAATTCGTGCTCTTCGGTAAACGGGTTGGTAACTATTGCCATAATTATATATGATGTTAATGTTGTTAGTTTAATTCAGGAATATCAAGCTCTAGCCTAAGCAGGTGGCTGCTAAAGTTTTTGCCAAGTGTATCCATACGCATAGAGCGCGATGCGCCCCCATCTAAAGCGCCGTGGCATACAAAGTTTAACGATTCGATAGTGTCCCAATCGTAACGGATAACCTCGCCTTTAATTAAGGGGCCAAAGTGGTGCTTAACCACATCGGCAGTTAAGTACTTCTTTATTAAAGCAAAATTTTCTTGCGATTTTGCCATCACACCAATGTTACAAACATCGTTTTTATCGCCCGACCGGGCCGAGGCTAAATCAATCAGCTTAACTTTCATATCAAATCAGTGAGTTAAAGGTACTGTTTTTTAATTTACAGGTGCAAACTTTCAGCTAAAATATAGTTTACTTTCAGTTTTTTTATTTTCTCTATTTTTGGCTGGTTTCTTTTTATACTAACACTTATAGCTAGTTAGCATCCTCAAAACAACAATGTATTTATTGGCAATTAATTGAAAAAACTTACATCTGCAAGTGTAAGGGTTAGGTGGGTTTATTTAAGCCATGGGGCTAGTATACTTTTGTTTCAGAGACAAACAATAAATGGACACCGTTATGAAACCCATTAAAAAATACTCGCACATGAAAACGTTATTTGTAGCCTTAATGTTACTATCAGTAGCAACATTTGCACAACCAGGTTCTCCGGCAGCAGCTAGCCTAACTAATTCTATCGTTCGCGAAGATGTGCCAAGTACTGCTAACTTAGATAAATTTACCGCTACCTTTAATGAGGGTGTGGTTAAAATTAACTGGGTACTAAGCAAGCAAGAGGCACAAGCCAAGCTTATTGTAGAAAAATCGGCCGATGGTATTAACTATAGCTACTTAGGTAAACTGCCTGCGGTAGCATCGCCAAACAAAATTACCTATAGCTGCCGCGATAATAACCCGGCAGATGGTAGCAACTTCTACCGCCTTAAAGCGGTAAACTCTGCCAACGCCGAGTTTATATATGAGGATACTGCCCATGTAAACACCAAAGAGCAAAAAGATACCCCGAAAGTGGTGGTGCCTTTAGCCAATGCCCTTCCTGAGGAGGAGAATGACAAAGAGTAGCAATAAGTCTTTTCATAAACATTACAGTTAGTATGCATTTGGCTGCCCACAAACAGGCGGCCTTTTGCATTGAATAGCTGGTCATTTAATCCCGACAACTTGTCGGGAATTTCAGTACCCCCTCCTTACCTCACTACGTTCGGTTTTTCCTCCCCCTACAAGTAGGGGGAGGTGTCGCGCCGACAGGTGCGACGGTGGGGGTACAAAAAAGCGGTAATTTTTACCCCTCCCTGTAACTATTTACCTATTGTTAGCACTAATACAATAAATAAGGGCAGCAATTCGTTTGGTATTAACATAAGCCCATTACCTTTGTTGTATGCTATTTATAAGGCTGTTTTTTGAAAGTTTGGGTTCGGCCCTGCGCGCGTTGGTAGAGAATAAGCTCCGCACATTCCTGTCATTGCTGGGCATTGTTATTGGTATATTCTCCATCATATCTGTATTTACCATGGTTGATGCGCTGAACAAAAAAATATCAGACAGCGTAGCATCCCTTGGCGATAACATCATCTATGTACAAAAATGGCCGTGGGAGTTTGGTGGCGATTACCCCTGGTGGAAATACATGAGCCGCCCCCTGCCTAAGCTGGAAGAGACGAACGATATCCGCCGCCGCTCGCAACTGGCCGATGGGGTTTGCTTTAGTGCCAGCGCATCGCGCACTGTAAAATACGGCAACCTGGCTATGGGCGATGCGAATTTTGAAGCCGTATCTGAAGACTACGATAAAATATCAACCTTTGATATCGCCGATGGGCGCTACTTTACCGATGCTGAGCAGAGCGCCGGCCGCGCCGTATGCATTATTGGCCCTATAGTGGTAGAAAACCTTTTTGCCGGTGCCGACCCATTGGGTAAAACAATATCTGTAAACGGTGCTAAAATGACGGTTATTGGCGTGTTTAAGCGCGAGGGCGACAATATGTTTGGCAACACACACGATAGCGAAGTGCTTGTGCCAGTGCAGTTTGGCCGCACCCTTATCAACATCAGCAAAGAGCAAAACAATCCCTTTATATTGGTTAAGGCCAAGGCGGGTATAACTAACGATGACCTTATTGCCGAACTGGAAGGTATTATGCGCGGTGTGCGCAGAATAAAACCTGCCGATGAGCAAAACTTTGCCCTTAACCAAACCTCGCTACTATCGCAAGGTTTTGCAGGGCTATTTGGCATTGTAAACATTGCCGGGGGCATTATTGGTATATTCTCTATCCTGGTAGGTGGCTTTGGTATTGCCAACATTATGTTTGTATCTGTCAAAGAACGTACTAACCTTATAGGTATTAAAAAATCGCTGGGGGCTAAAAATTACTTTATCCTGCTCGAGTTTTTGTTCGAAGCTGTAATCCTTTGCCTTATAGGCGGTATTATAGGTTTGCTTATCATCTACCTGCTTACCGTAGCCGCCAATGCTTTTATGGATGCCGGCATTAGCCTTACCATGAAAAACATTAGCCTGGCCATGATTATATCCGTAGTCATAGGGCTACTGGCAGGCATTATCCCCGCATGGTCAGCATCGCGCCTAAACCCTGTAGATGCTATTAGGAGTAAGTAATTGCACACATAGGGCATAAAAACAAAAGCCTTGCTATCTTTGTCTTTACTAAATGACAACAGATAAATCACCCGCTACCTTTTCCCGAATCTATTCGGTTATAAAACAATCGCTAAACGGCGAGGAGCAAGACTATACCACAGGCAGCATACCGCTGGCCATTGTGTTGCTTGCCATACCAATGATGCTAGAACTTAGCCTGGAAAGCGTGTTTGCCGTGGTCGACATGTTTTTTGTGGGCAAGCTGGGCGAAAATGCCATTGCTACGGTAGGCTTAACAGAATCAGTAGTAACCATAGTATACTCGTTAGCAATGGGCCTAAGCATGGCCGCCACCGCTATTATAGCACGCCGCACAGGCGAGAAAAACCCCGATGGTGCTGCCCATGCCGGTGCACAAGCCATTATTGTAGGCGTCATTATCTCGGTAGCCTTAGGCATAGCCGGCGCCGTGTTTGGTGGCGATGTGCTCCGCCTGATGGGCGCAGCCCCCAAGGTGGTGGCCGATGGTACCACCTTTGCCCAAATATACCTGGGCAGTGCACCCGCAATATTGTTCCTGTTCCTAATCAACGGCATATTCCGTGGGGTAGGCAACGCCGCTATGGCTATGATGAGCCTGTGGGTAGCCAGCTTGCTCAACATTATACTATGCCCCATACTAATCCATTTTTATGGGCTAAAGGGTGCAGCCATGGCCACAGCCGTAGGCCGAAGCGTTGGTGTTTTGTACCAATGCTACTACCTGGCAAAAGGCAGCAACAACCTTAAAATATTAGCCCGCCATTTTAGTATAGATGGCGATGTTATCCGCTCTATATTCAAGATAGGGTCGCCGGCGGCATTCCAGTTTATTATAGCCAGCGGTAGCTGGATTGTATTAACCCACCTGGTTGCCGAAACCGATGGCACCAGCGCATCGGCAGGCTATGTTATTGCCATGCGCAACATTGTGTTCTTTATACTGCCCGCATGGGGCTTAAGCAATGCCGCCGCTACATTGGTAGGCCAAAATCTGGGCGCAGGCAAGCCCGAGCGTGCCGAGCAAAGCGTGCTGCTTACTGCAAGGTATAGCGCCATATTTACAGCCTTTGTAGCCGCCTTGTTCATCGCCATCCCCGAGCCTATTGTGCGCATCTTCACATCAGAAGAAGCAGTAATAGGCTATGGTATACAGGCGCTGCGCATTATTGGTGCCGGCTTTGTGTTTTATGGTGTGGGTATGGTATACACCCAGGCCCTAAACGGCGCCGGCGACAGCCGCATACCAACCATCATCAACATCATCTGCTTTTGGCTTATCCAAATACCATTAGCTTACCTGTTAGTCCAGGGCCTTAACCTAAACTCATTGGGAGCCTTCATCCCCATCCCCACCTCAGAAACCCTAATCGCCGTACTGGGTTATTTCTACTTTAAGCGCGGTAAATGGAAAGAGGTGAAGGTGTAATCTAAAAATATCTCCTTTTGGAGGGAGTACCCTGCCAACGGCAGGGGGAGGGAGGACACTTTCTCCCAAACCCTTTCTGTTGTAGCAAAATTTAACAGGTTAGATATAAGTCAAGAAAAAAAAACATAAAACCACTTTGTGTTCTTAAAAAAAAGAAAATAAGGCAATTAATAGTAAAATTGAGGTATAAGCCTCATAAATTGTTACTTATGGTTATATATGTTTGTACTGTTAATGTTTATTCATTTTAGTTTTTTTTAGTTTCCACTTAAGCCCGGTCGGTTAGCCGGGCTTTTTTTTTGGTATTTGTGAAAATAAACTTGGAAAGGCAAGGGGCAGAAGTAGTAAGAATTATCAGTATTTTTGCTACTATGAAAACTAAATTAATAGCGCTTTTTACATTGGCTGCTATAAATATTTTTGGGCAGACCTGTTTAATACAAATTAGCCCATCCGACACCATTATTTGCAGAGGTGAGCAAGTGGTGTTAAATTCTGCTGTAGGCGGCAATCCTATCTGTAGTCTACAACAGTTACCTCTACAACTACAAAGTGGATTAGTAGGCTATTTTCCTTTTTGTTCTAATGCTATAGATGAAAGCGTTAATAGTAATGATGGGGTTGTTTTTGGCGCAACTTTAACAACCGACAGGTTTGGAAATCAAAACTCTGCTTACTATTTTGATGGTAGTTCTTTTATTAGGATTGGCAACTACAATGTTAACCAATTTACTTTGGCTGCATGGGTTAAACATCAGTCACTTGACACCACAAGTTACAACGCAATTATAGGGAAATGGGGAGATTCTAATTCTAATCCCTCAGTTATACCATCAAAGTACTCTTTTGAGTTAATCACAAGGCCTAATAGGAAACAGGGTGTAACATTTAGTACTAATGGTTCTAATGGTACTCTTCTACAAACCACTAACCCAATTCCTATTGGGCAGTGGTATCATGTTGTAGCAACTTATAATAACCAATGGCTTAAGCTATATATAAACGGGATATTAGTTGATTCTTCTGCTTATTCTGGTAATACATATAGTTCAACAGAGAATATAATAATTGGTGCAACAAGGAATGGAACAAGTGGTTTTGCAAGCTTTTTTGAAATTGGCTCAATTGATGATGTATTAATATATAATAGGCCAATAACAAGTGCGGAAGTATCTCAGTTGTATCACAACCAAGCGTATGAAAATTATGTTTGGTCTAATGCTTTAACAGCACCTAATATTACTGTTGCACCTGATAGCACTACAGAGTATATCGTTACTTACAATAATGGCCTGTCAAGTTGCACAGATACTGTCACAGTTGTTGTTATTAATGATGATATTGATATCTCAGGCGCAACTCAGGCTTCACCAAATTCTACAGAAAACTATTCTGCTACTATATATCCAAATGTTAACTATAGCTGGGTAATTGAAAATGGTTCAATTTTGACCGGGCAAGGCACAAATACAATTAATGTTCAATGGGGTGTTGAAGACTCAACAAGCAGAGTAGGTGTTATTGTTTGTAATGATACCATTTGGTTAGATGTTGCAGTAATAAAAACTGCTGTAAATGAAATTGAATATAATCCTATTGGGGTTTATCCTAATCCTGTAATTGACAATTTGACCGTCAAATTAAATGGCAATGCTATACTATCAGTATACGATATGTTTGGGAAAGTTATTAATTGCAATATAACTAAGGGAGTAGGCAGTTACAGCATAGACCTAATGCATATTTGTAATGGTATTTATACCTTAGAAATTAGACAACTTAATAATATTTATTACCAGAAATTAATTAAGCATTCTGCTAATTAGGTCCTTGTTATGTTTGCGTTCATAAATTCCTTTTAGACTGAATTTTTGGTATAAATTCGATACATGTTATGTGTCAATTTATAACGTCAACTGTAACAAAAAAAGGCGAAACCTACGCCTCGCCTTTAACTCTCCTCACTCCTCACTCCTCACTCCTCTCTCCTCACTCCTCAGATATTTCAATCTTCGGGTATTTCATATCCATAGCTTCCAGCGTTTCAACCACCTTGCGGGCAATAACGATGTTTCGGTACCACTTGGTGTCGGCCGGCACTACATTCCACGGAATATCCTTGCTGCATTCATTCAAAATGCGCTGGTAGGTCTCCATGTATTTGTCCCACTTTTCGGCTTCCAGTCGGTCGGCCGAGTTGTATTTCCAGTGCTTGGTGGGGTCGTCTACCCGCTGTTGCAGGCGTACAGCCTGCTCTTCGGGCGATATATGCAGGTAGAATTTTAAAATTTTAGTTCCGCTTTTTTCCAGGTGGTCTTCAAACTGGTTTATTACTTTGTAGCGGCGCTCAATCTCATTCTTCTCAAAGGTTTTGTTTACGGTAGGGTACAATATATCCTCGTAGTGGCTGCGGTTAAAAATCTGGAACATGCCCTTGGCAGGCACCACATTGTGTATGCGCCATAAAAAGTCGTGGCTTTGCTCTTCGGCCGTGGGTGCCTTAAACGATTTTACGGTGCAGCCCTGCGGGTTTACACCCGAAAACACGTTACGTATAACCCCATCCTTACCCGATGCATCCATGCCTTGTAAAATAATAAGCAGCGCGTGCTTATTTTCGGCATACATAACATGTTGCAAGGCCGCCATTTTTTTAATTAGGTCTTTCAGCTCTTTCTCCCCTTGCTCCTTAGTAAGCTCTCCCTGGTATTTAGTATCTATTTCAGCTAGTTTAATTGTCATGGCAGGGGTAGGTTATAGTGGTTAGGCTTTAGTTTTATTTCTTCTTTGCCAGCGTTACTTTCTCCTTCAACGTACTCTTTTCATACAACACATTGCGCTCCATAGGTGCGGGGTAATCGGGCCGGTTCATTTGCGTATTAGGCTGGCCTACTGCCCCCGGCTGACCCATCATGCCGCCCTGCCCCATTGTGCTACCTGGGTTGCCAACACCATTAGGCGATGTCATACCACCATAGTTACTGTTAGATAAGCCGCTGCTGTTTACCATATCATCGCCCGCCTTGCCACCGGGACTATAATTAGGCCTTTCCATAGCATTTACTTCTACGGTTAGCGAAAGGTCTTTGGTTAACTCATCAGGCGTATACCCTGCACCGTAAAACTCGGTATACGGTATCACAATTTCGTATACCATTTTGTTGGTAGAGTCCCAACGTAAACCCGCGTTTACGCCCAGACTGTCGTGCATATCAAGCACTCCGTTTTTGGTGGTAAAGCCTTCGGCTTGTATCGTTTTATTGGTTATTAAGAACAATGCCTGCGCCTGTGTCCTGTCTATTTGCTGTCCTGGCACCATGCCTACAGGTGTAACAGGCTTACCTTTTTTATCCATCACCGGGTAGCTAATGCTGGCGCGGTGCTTGGTTTTACCTTTGGCGTTAAGGGTTACGGTAATACCTGCCTGCATCATTTTAAGGTGCGTGGTGGGCTCTATACTTTCAAAACACAGGTAGATGTTTTTATCATCGTTGGTAACGGCAAACATCATCTTAGTAACATTGTCATAGTAGTCAAACGGGCGAGCCCATTCGTTGGTTTTGCCATCGGCTTTTACAGGCACCGCCTGCCATTTTGAGCTTACCTGCCCATATACTGTGGCTACAGCTACCATCAATACCGATGCTAAAAATGCTTTTCTCATATTCAATTCAAAGATAAACAACTATAAGCCACTAACTACATTCCTGGCATACGCTCGCCCGGAGGCGGCATGCCCGGTCTACGCTGCGGGCCAAGGTCAAAGTTTCCACCATCAGGCGTTACGCTGCTGCCTTTGCCTTTATACTTTTTAAAGTTGTAGGTAAAGGTTACCATAAAGTAGCGTTGCAGCACGTTGGTCTGCGTATCTTCGTAATACGTCTCGGTAGTATTACGGCTAACGCTGTTGTTCTGTTTTAAAATATCAAAGGCGGTAATGCGTATTTCGGCTGCTTTCGCTTTCAAAAATTTGTAACCAATGCCGGCGTTCCACAACAAATAGTTTTGGGTAACGGCTGATGATAAACCGCTATAAAACTGGTGGCTTACATCGGTGGTAAAGAACAACCCTTTCCAAGGCTGCACCTGAATTTTAAAGCGCGAGTTTTGGTTGTAAAAGGTGCTGTTACTGCCGGTTTGCAGCGTGTTGGCTATGTTGTTGTAACTGCTGTTTGATGATAGAGTAAAGTCCAGCTTCTCGCTAACGTTGCTGCTAAATACAATACCGAACGATGCCGCTGTGCTGTTGGCAAAGTTGGCTTGCTGGTTGATGCGGCCTGGCGTGCGGCTATAGGTAACGCCACCATTAAAGCTTAGGTTGGTTTTTATTTTAGTTATGGGGAAACTATAGTTTAAAAACGAACGCAGGTTGTAGTATCCATCAAGGTTAGTTGGCATTGTAATCTGCGAACCTTCAGCCAATAATATGCCCCCGTTTAGCGTAGTGTCTGTATTAGCAATGTAGGTGCTTTTACCAATGTAGTTGGCGGTATACGTACCACTTAATAAGGCAAAAAAGGCAGTGTTCTTATCCGCATTCACCGCCGAGTAGCG
>JAIXUZ010000270.1 GCA_027483285.1 Bacteroidota bacterium | reverse complement strand
CTAAAACCCAAAAACCCCGCGTAAAGCGGGGTTTTTGGGCCATCTAACCAATCAAAACCATGAACTAAATAAGTATCAGGTTTAAATTTTTATCTATGATAAAGAAGGTATATTTCTAGTTATAGAAAGGATTATCATCGAAAAACACATCATCATCTTCGTCATCATCGTAAAAGAAATCGGTTCCTAAATCAAATTCCTTTGCGTTGAAACCCGCATCTTCTTCTTCTTCGTCTGTTACGTCGAATGATTTTTTAGGCTTACGGCCTGCTGCTTTATAAGGCTTAAGCTTTGTCTTACGTTTGGCATCGTCGCCCGTAAGTTTAGCAGCTATGGCAGTTGCTTGTGGTCCTTTTGTTTGAGTAGACTTTCTCATAATGGTCGTTTTTTAATGGGTTGGTTAAATTTCAATAATTTTTTTTGTTGGCTGTTTAACCTTATCAAAAGCCCTATTGTTACAGGGTTTCGGTATAATAACAATACCCTATGCTACACATGTAAGATAATTCCCCATTTTTGCCCTAAAAAACTTGTAACCCTTTTGAATAGTGCGCTTTCTAAGGTTGTTCTAATTTTTATTTTGTAGGTTTACCTTTGTAAGATTGGATATGATAACCATAATTTTAACCCTGTTTATATTAGGCTACGCAGCAATTGCTTTTGAGCACCCGCTAAAAGTCAATAAAACAGCCACTGCCCTTATTACCGGTGTGCTGTGTTGGACGGTTTACGTGGTTTTCAGCGCATCGCCCGAAATAGTTTCAGAGGAACTTAGCCACCATTTAGCATCCATAGCCGAAATTTTGTTCTTTTTAATGGGGGCTATGACGATAGTTGAACTAATTGATGCCCACCATGGCTTTGATATTATAACCGACCGCATACAAACCACCAATAAAGTAAGGCTTTTGTGGATAGTTTCACTGCTCACATTTTTCCTTTCGGCAGCGCTGGATAACCTGACAACGGCTATTGTAATGGTATCATTACTCCGCAAGCTGGTAAAAGACCCTATGGACCGACGTTTTTTTGCCGGCATAGTTATTATAGCTGCCAACGCAGGCGGTGCTTGGAGCCCTATTGGCGATGTAACCACCACAATGCTGTGGATAGGCGGGCAAATAACCCCGCTTAATATTGTATTGGAGCTTTTTATACCTAGTTTGATAAGCATGCTGGTGCCGCTAATCTACCTAACATTTAAAATGAAAGGCAACCTGGAGCGCCCTGCAAAAATTATCCGCAAGCACGAAAAGCATAGTGCTGTTATGCTATTTGCCGGTATTGGCGGGTTTATAATGGTGCCTGTGTTTAAACAACTTACCCACCTGCCCCCCTATATGGGTATATTATTAGCCCTAGGCCTGGTATGGCTTGTATCAGAAATTATACACAGCGGCAAAGACGATGAGCAGCGTAAGCCCTACACTGCTGCCCATGCCCTTAGCCGTATAGATTTAAGCAGCGTACTCTTCTTTTTTGGCATATTAGCCGCTATTGGGGTGCTGGAGGCTACGCACATATTATCAAACCTGGCTACCACTATGGATAAAACCATAGGCAATAGTGATGTTATTGTAATTGCTATAGGCCTTGCATCAGCTATTGTAGATAATGTACCATTGGTGGCTGCCACACAGGGTATGTATAGCCTTGCCGATTTTCCTGCCGATAGTAAAATATGGGAGTTTATTGCCTATTGCGCCGGCACGGGGGGTAGTATACTTATTATAGGCTCAGCCGCAGGTGTAGCTGTTATGGGCATGGAAAAGATTGATTTTATGTGGTATTTAAAGCGCATAAGCCTTTTAGCCCTAATAGGTTACTTTGCCGGGGCATTGGCCTATTTGGGTATTTTTGAGTTAATGGGGCGCTAGGCCTGCAACCTTTTTGTTACACCTGCGTTTTACCAGCTAACAATTCCTTGTTTACAATTTACTACAACCCTAATCGTATCGCATAGAAGCAACCTTTACTTTAACGTAGCAAAATAATACCCAATAATTAACTTAAAGTAAAGCAAATATGCCCGTAACCGATTCGTTACAAACAGCAGTGCAAGACACTGCACGCGCCGTAGCCCAAACAGCTGCTACCCCACCAGTTACCGAAACATCTACCAACCTATGGGAAATGGTACTAAAAGGGGGCCCGGTAATGATACCCTTAGCTATATTCCTTATTGTAGCTATTTACATTATTATTGAAAGGCTGATAGTAATTAACCGCTCATCGCGCGTTCCGCATAATTTTATGAATAACATCCGCGACTTTATTTTGAGCGGAAATGTAGAGAGCGCCAAAGCCGTTTGCAAAAGCACCAATGCACCTGTTGCCCGTATGATTGAGAAAGGCATTAACCGCATTGGCCGCCCATTAGCCGATATTGAAAAATCAATAGAAAACGTTGGTAAGCTGGAAGTAGCCAAGCTGGAGAAGAACCTAAACTTTTTAGGTATTATAGCTGGTATTGCCCCCATGCTTGGTTTTATCGGTACTATTCTTGGTGTTATCCGCATTTTCTATAACATTGGCCTTGCCGGTACTATAGAAGTTAAATACGTTGCCGATGGCCTTTATGAAAAAATGGTATCGTCAGCATCTGGTTTAATAGTAGGTATTATAGCATACGCTGCATACCACTACCTAAGCACTATGATTGACAGGGTAATTTTTAAAATGGAAAGCTCATCGGTAGATTTTATTGATGTGTTACAAGAACCTTCTAAATAATGAACCTACGACGTAAAAAACGGTTTGAGTTTGAGCTTGGCACAGGCGCCATGAACGACATCATGTTCTTTTTGATGCTGTTCTTCCTTATCGCCTCATCGCTGCTAAACCCAAACTTTATAAAGGTAAACCTACCCAGGGCTTCTGATAATAAAGCTATACATAAAAAGCTGGTGCAGGTTACCGTAACATCAAACCTTAAGTACTATATTGATAAAACAGAAGTACCTAAGGCTGATTTGGAAAGCACCCTGCAAACCGCATTGGCCGGTGCCGATGAGGCTACTGTGCAGCTAAACGTAGACAGCACCCTACAGGTGCAGCGTTTGGTTGATATTATGCAGGTGGGTACACGCCTAAACGCCAAAATGGTGCTGGCTACCCAACCCTCTAACTAATTTTGTTTTTCATACGTATATAAGTAAAACCTAAAAACAAACTGTGTATGATAACCACCGGAGCAGATATTAAAACCAACGACCGCGTATACGCCGGCCTTGGTGCCTTATTGGTTGCCTTATTACTATTTATAGTATTGCTATTTGTTGTTTTTAAAACAAAGAACCCACCCTACCCTGAATTGGGTGGCGGTGGTGGCGGAGGTGGTATAGAGCTTAGCTTTGGCGATGCTGCCGTAGGGATGGGCAACACCAACCCCGACCAGCTTAGTGGTGTTGCTGCACCTGTAGAAGAGGTTGACCCTAACTACTTAACATCTAACGACGAGGATGCCCCAAGCATTCCGCCGAAAGTTAATATTGCCCACGCACCCGTAAAACCTATTGAAAAACCAAAGGTGAACAACAGTGCTTTGTTTCCTAATAAAGGTGGCTCGCAAGGCTCGTCTACCACACCGGGTAACGAGGGGAAACCCACAGGCAACCCCAACGCATTGTTTAATGGAGGTGGTGGCACAGGCCCTGGTGAAGGCGGCGGCATTGGTGGTGGCAAAGGCCCCGGTAATGGCCCCGGCGAAGGACCGGGTGAAGGCCCCGGCAAAAACGGAAATGGTGGTGGAATACGCTTTAGCCTTACTGACCGTGTTGGCAAATCGTTACCTAAACCCTGCTACAACTCTACCGCACAAGGTAAAGTGGTGGTAGATGTAGGCGTAAACGAAAACGGAGATGTGATAAGCACTAAAATAGGCCGTGGTACTACCGTTACCGACCAATCGCTGCAAAAATGTGCGTTAGCTGCTGCTAAGAGCTCTAAATTCTCGGCTAAGTCTGATGCTGCCGAACAGCAATTTGGTACCATTACCTACGTCTTTGTAAAGAACTAGTTAAACTTATTTTATAGAAAAGGCCCCATTGAACTTTCAATGGGGCCTTTTTATTTCTGTTTCATTCTGCATTTTGAATTGTGCATTCTGAATTAATCTTCAGTATACTCCAATGCCTGGTTTAAATAATCGCATAGGGGTTTAATGGCTTTAAAGCCGCTTACTACCTCAGCCAAAAACTCAGGCTTACTTATCATTTTACTATCCAATGGCTGATAAAACACAAAGCTTTTATGCTTCAGGTATTCAAGGCCGGGATGGTCTTTAGGGTAGCCCTTGGGGGCTGTTTTTAGTTTGGCTTCTTCGCTTAAGCCGTCAAAGCGTTTTTTAGCTTCTTTAGATGCTACTATCTTTTCAAAAGCCTCGTAGTCGTAGTCTATAGAGTCCCGGATTTTTTTCAGCTGTTCGGCTTCGGGCATCCAGCAACCACCGGCAACAAATAGTTCTCCCGGCTGTATATGGATGTAATAGCCTGCGCTTGACGATTTCTTTCCCCCTTTGCTGATAGAGGCGCCCATATTGTTTTTATACGGCGCTTTGTTTGCCGAAAAGCGCACATCCCTGTTTATACGGAACGTGCAATCTTTAGCGGTGAAATTAGCCACCGCTGGTTCAAACTTAGCCACTTCCTTTATCAACGCATCAACAAACGCTGCAAAGTTTTTCTTAGCGGCATCGTAGCGCTTTTTGTTAGCTAAAAACCACTCGCGGTTATTGTTCTTATCTAGGTCGGCCAAAAACTTAATTGTTTCTGGCGATATACTTACTGCCATTATAGTATGTTTTTATTGCAAAGTAATAATTTAAATTAGCGGCAAATACCAAGGTTGAAAAAACGCATCAAAATAGCCCTTATTGTACTATCAGCATTGATAGTACTGTACCTGTTGCCCTTTGTTGCGTATTTGCTGGTGAATAACAATAACAAGCAGTTTATGTTTGAGCAACTGGCCTATAAACCTTTAGTTGATAGCATTATCCAAAAGGCAGAAAACGACGACCAAAAGGCAATGCTTATTTATAAGTATGTGGCAGATAATACGAATGAGCCACAAGGCAACCAAAACCCTAAATACAACTGCACCTACGATGTATTAACCCACAAAACCGCCAGCTGCGACCAACAGGTATGGCTACTGATGGCTTTATTAAGGGTTGAAGATATAGATGCCCGAATGGTATTTCTTAGAGGGAGCGACAGCATATCGCACCATACGGTGGCCGAGGTTGATATTAATGGAAAATGGATTATGCTTGACCCTTTTTACAGCCAACAGTACCCCAACAATCAGGGTAAAATAGCATCGGTTGATGATATTATTACGGGTAATATTCCCTTACGCGATTTATACGCCATGCCAGGAAGCTACCGCAACCTGTTTGCCAAACAATACCCTTACAAAATACACTCTGATAATAAACTGGATGAGCCCCGCCGCTTTATGCGCAGTATGTTATGGGGTTATCAAACCATATTAGGCAAACTGTTTACCGGGCCGTTTAGGAGGATGCATAACTAACACCATATGTGTTGAATATCTATAGAAATTAATGCCCTAAAATAGTACAACCCCTTTCGGGGTTGCAGCTAGAAAAACATTTTATTATTCTATAGAGATGTTATCCCTACGGGATATTAAACAGTAACACTTATAGCCAACTCTTTTAGCTGCTTATCATCAATGGCGCTTGGGGCGTCAATCATAACATCGCGTCCGGAGTTGTTTTTAGGGAAGGCGATATAATCGCGGATATGGTCGGCACCGCCAAAAAGCGAGCATAGACGATCGAAACCGAAAGCCAGGCCACCATGTGGAGGGGCGCCATATTCAAAGGCATTCATAAGGAAACCAAACTGTGCCTGGGCCTCTTCGGGTGTAAAACCAAGTATGCCAAACATTTTAGCCTGCAGTTCCCTGTCGTGTATACGAATAGAGCCGCCACCAATCTCTACGCCGTTTATAACAAGGTCGTATGCATTGGCGCGTACCTTGCCGTAATCGCCTGCATCAAGGTGGGCTACATCTTCTAATTTAGGCGAGGTAAACGGATGGTGCATGGCATACCAGCGGCCATCTTCATCGTTGCTTTCCAGTAAAGGAAAATCGACCACCCACAGGGCAGAGAACTTATCTTTAGGGCGCAAGCCTAAGCGGTTACCCATTTCTAAGCGTAGCTCGTTAAGGGCTTTGCGCGTTTTATCTGTTCCACCGGCAAGCACTAAAATTAAGTCGCCGGCTTCAGCACCAAAGGCATCGGCCCAACGTTTTAGTTGCTCTTCATTATAAAACTTATCTACCGATGATTTGATGGTGCCATCAGCATTTACACGGGCATATACCAAGCCTGTAGCACCTATTTGCGGGCGTTTAACATAGTCGGTAAGTTCATCAAGCTGCTTGCGGGTATATTCTGCGGCACCTTTGGCACAAATGCCAACAACAAACTCAGCATTATCAAAAACAGGGAAACCCTGGCCTTTTACAATGTCATTGAGCTCTACAAACTTCATATCAAAGCGGGTATCGGGCTTATCGCTGCCGTACCACTTCATCGCATCGGCATAGTCCATATGCGGAACCGATGGCATATCAATACCCAACACCTCTTTAAACAAGCTGCGCACAAGGCCTTCAAAAGCATTTAAAATATCTTCCTGCTCAATAAAGCTCATCTCGCAGTCTATCTGTGTAAACTCAGGCTGACGGTCGGCACGCAGGTCTTCGTCCCTAAAGCATTTTACAATTTGGTAATACCTATCAAACCCAGCAACCATAAGCAATTGCTTAAACGTTTGCGGGCTTTGTGGCAGGGCGTAAAACTGGCCCGGGTTCATGCGGCTGGGCACCACAAAGTCGCGGGCACCTTCAGGTGTCGATTTAATCAACACCGGTGTTTCTACTTCAATAAAGTCAAGACTATCTAAATAGGCACGGCTAACCTTTGCCATTTTATGGCGTAGCATAAGGCTTTCTCGCACCACGTTACGACGTAAGTCAAGGTAGCGGTAACGCATACGTAAATCGTCGCCGCCATCGGTATTATCTTCTATGGTAAATGGTGGTGTTTTCGACTCGTTAAGCACCGTTAAGCTGTTAACAATAATCTCTACATCACCCGTAGGCATTTGGGCATTTTTGTTGTACCGCTCGGCCACCGTGCCTTCAATTTTCAATACAAATTCGCGGCCCAGCTTACGTGCTTTTTCGCAAAGGGCAGCATCGGTTTCCATATTAAAAACCAGCTGCGTAATACCGTAACGGTCGCGCAGGTCAATAAAGGTCATGCCGCCAAGGTCGCGACTGGTTTGCAGCCAGCCAGACAGGGTTACTGTTTTGTTTATATCGGTAGCGCGGAGTTCTCCGCAGGTGTGGGTACGGTGCATAGTGTTATTTGGAAAGGCGCAAAGGTAATTAATTAGCTGATTGGTTGATTAGCTGATTAGCTGATGAAAATTTCAATACTAAAACAATACTTTTTGCGTATATTTATGTATGGATAGTACACGAAGCCATAAACAATTTAACCTAGTGCAAACGGGCGCATCGCTGGTGCTGTTTTTGGTTATACTATGCTGTTGGTTTGTTTATATGGACACCAGCCAAAAGGCATATGGTATTGAGTTAGAAAATCAATCGACCAGGTACTGCGGAGATAGTTTCACTAAACTTAATTACACCACCTACACTTTAACAAACGATAAGGCAAAAAATAAACTCACATTAGATAGTTTACAAAAATCAATACACAAAATTAAGCTTGATAATAAAACTGGAAATGCGGTATTTATCCGGTTTGGAAATTGCAGCTATCAAGAATTCATTTTGTGCCTGAATATTATTTTGAAAGAGGGCATAAAATCGTATGCCTATAGATATAATAT
>JAIXUZ010000040.1 GCA_027483285.1 Bacteroidota bacterium | reverse complement strand
CATGCCAACCCGGCGGTTATATTTATGCACGGTGGGCCGGGGTACAATGCGGGTAATTTCGAATACTCTACTGCGGAAGAACTGGCAGGTAAAGGCTTCTATGTAATTGTATACGACCAGCGCGGCTGCGGGCGGTCTAAAAACTATGCCCCCAATGGCGATTTTTCTTTTAAGGCACAGATAAAGGATGCGGAAAGCCTGTACAAAAAGTACGGCATTAAAAAGGCCACTATTATAGGCCATAGCTGGGGCGGAACGTTAGCTACCAGGTTTGCACTGGCTAAGCCCAAACTGTTAGACCGTGTTGTGTTGGTGGGCTCGCCTTTATCGTACCAAATGACGTTTGACAACATCATTGCCCGTTGCCAAAAGATATATAGCGACCGCGGCGATAGCGCCAGCTTTAGCTATGTTAATATTATGGAAACCCAAATGGATAGCAGCAGCCTGGAGTATAGCAGCAGTTGCTTTATGCAGGCTATGTGGTGCGGGTTGTATGCTACAAAGTCGCCCACCCTATCGTTTACTAAGTTTTGGAACAGTGTAAATAACAATACAGAGAAGGTGTCGTTGGTTAGGCAATCAGAGTATGCGCCGGTAAAAGGGGCATTTGCAACCGAGAAATATACCACACTTAACATGGGTAAAGATTGGGCAACCCTTAAAAAGAAAGGGGTTAAACTATTTGGCATGTATGGCGATGAGGATGGGCTGTTTGATACGAAACAGATTGATTTGATAACGAATACCTTAGGTGCAGAAAATATCGTTGTAGTAAAAGGCGCATCGCACAATGTATTTGTAGATAAACTGGATGATTTTATAAGTCAATTTATCATCTTCCAAAAGCAGTAAATGTCTTGCGCTTATTAACTGATAATCGCTTTGTCTGCTGGCTTTTAGTGCAGGTATATAAAACAAAAATCCCCACCATACGGTAGGGATTTTTCTATTTGTGGTAAATCTATTTTTAAATCAGAAAAAGTGCTAAAACCTAGCACCTATCCCCTATAACCTACTATGGCCACACACCCAATGACTGGTACGAAACAGCTACTTTGTTTATGGCAACCATAAACGCCGCTGTACGCATATCAGGCACTTTTTTGTTAGAGGCAAACATCTCATAAATCTCGTTATAAGCTGTTGTCATAGTCTCGTCCAAGCCAGAGTAAACAAGGTCAATCTCGTTAGCGCCACGGCCTAAATAGTCGCGTTGGGCTTTGCTAAGTTTATTGCCTGTGCTCTCTTCAATAAGGCTCAATAGGTTCTTGTTCATTGTCTCCTCATACTTTTTCTCCATACGGTTAAAACGTACGTGCGATAGGTTTTTCAACCACTCAAAGTAAGAAACCGTAACACCACCTGCATTCATGTAAATGTCAGGAATGATTAATACGTTTTTCTTGTTAAGGATAACCTCAGCCTCTGGCGTTACAGGGCCATTGGCAGCCTCGGCTATAACCTTAGCTTTAATGTTGGCCGCGTTGCCTTTCTGTATTTGGTTCTCAAGCGCTGCAGGAACTAATATGTCGCAATCAAGCTCTAATGCTTCGGCGCTGTTTTTTATGTTCTTGGCTTTCCCAAAGTTCAAAATAGAACCTGTGTTTTTGCGGTGCTCAAGCAATGCCGTTGGGTCTATGCCTTTAGCATCGTAAATAGCGCCTTCAAACTCAGCAATAGCAATAATTTTTGCTCCTGCTTTGTGTAAGAACATGGCAGCATGGTAACCTACGTTGCCTAAGCCTTGCACAACAATGCGCTTGCCTTCAAGGCCGTGCGTCATTTTAAGGCGTTTAAGGTCGGCAGTGTTTTCCATAGCGCTACGTAGGCCATAGTAAACGCCAAGGCCGGTAGCCTCGCGGCGGCCATGTATGCCACCTTGCCCTACGGGCTTACCGGTAACACAGCCAAGGCCATTAATTTCGTTAGGGAAAAACGTAGTGTAGGTATCAGCAATCCAGCTCATTTCGCGCTCGCCGCTACCGTAGTCAGGTGCAGGAACGTCTATGCCAGGGCCAATAAAGTTTTTTTTGATTAACTCTGTAGTATAGCGACGGGTAATGCGCTCCAGCTGGTCTACCGTGTAGTCTTTCGGGTTAATTTTGATACCGCCTTTGGCGCCGCCAAAAGGTACGTCTACAATAGCACATTTGTAAGTCATAAGCGCCGAAAGGGCCATAACTTCGTCCTGGCTAACATGCTCGCTGTAGCGGATACCACCTTTAGTTGGTAGTTTGTGGTGGCTGTGCTCTGCACGGTACGCCTCTATTACCTGAAAATCATCGCCGATTTTTACCGGGAATTTAATTCTGTATACTGCGTTGCAGTATTTAATCTGCTCTAAAATACCTTTTGGGTGGTTTAGAAATTGAGCCGCTTTATCGAAATACTTGATAACATCACTAAAGAATTTCTCCTCGCGGTTTGCTCTAAGCGAATTTGCCATTATAATTTATTTAGGGTTGACGGGGCAAAGGTATAAAAACATGCGTTTTATAACCACGCTTTTATTTTTTTACTCAAACTATCCTGTTAGTAACATTGGTTTAAGCCCGTTTGTTGCCAATTGTGTAACTTTGTTTACTTATTATGATACCTAAGGATACCGTAGACCGCATTATTGAAACCGCCCGTATAGAAGAGGTAGTTGGCGACTTTGTTGCCCTTAAGCGCCGTGGTGTCAATATGTTGGGCAACTGCCCTTTTCATAACGAGCGTACTCCCTCATTCACCGTATCGCCGGCAAAGGGTATCTACAAATGTTTTGGCTGCGGCAAGGCGGGCAACTCGGTAAACTTTATCATGGAGCATGAAAGCGCTACGTACCCCGAGGCACTGCGCTACCTGGCTAAAAAGTATAATATTGAGATTGAAGAAAAGGAGCTTACAGCAGAGGATATTGAACACCAAAATGAAAAGGAGAGCCTTTTTGTAGTAAACACCTACGCCCAAAAGTATTTTACCGAGCAGCTTTGGGAAACGGAGGATGGCAAAGCCATTGGCCTTTCGTACTTCCGCGAGCGGGGCTTTAGGGATGATATTATTGAGAAATTCCAGCTGGGCTATAGCCATAACGAGTGGTCTGCTTTTACTGACAGTGCCGTTAAAGCGGGCTATAAGCTTGAGTACCTTGAAAAAACGGGCCTTAGCATTATTAAAGATGATGGTGCCAAAAAGTTCGACCGCTTTAAGGGCCGTGTTATGTTTCCCATACATAGCCTTACAGGCCGTGTGCTGGGCTTTGGCGGTAGGGTATTAAACTCAGCCGATAAAACACAGGCCAAGTACGTAAACTCGCCCGAGAGTGAGATTTACAATAAAAGCCGCGTGCTGTATGGCGCTTTCTTTGCCAAAAAAGCCATTACCCAGTTTGATGTTTGCTATTTGGTTGAAGGGTATACCGACGTAATATCTATGCACCAGGCGGGGGTAGAAAACGTAGTGGCATCGTCGGGCACATCCTTAACGCACGACCAGATAAAACTGATTAGCCGCTATACCAAAAACATTACCATACTATATGATGGCGACCCTGCCGGTATCAAAGCCTCCTTCCGTGGTATAGATATGATTTTGGAAGAAGGTATGAACGTACGCGTTGTGCTTTTTCCTGATGGCGACGATCCCGACTCATACGCTAAAAAAGTTAGTATTGATGAGCTGAAAGACTATATAGGCAAGCAGGCCAAAGACTTTGTATCGTTTAAAACCAGTTTGCTTATTGGCGAGGTGGGCAACGACCCCATAAAGCGCTCTGCACTGGTTAAAGATATTGCGCTAACCATTTCTATCGTCCCCGATGGTATACAGCGCCAGTTTTATATAAAGGAGTGCAGCCGCATTACGGGTATTGATGAAGAAACCTTGCTGCGCGAGGTTAATAAGCTGCGTAACGATAAAACCCGAAAAGAGCGCGAAGCTGACCAGCTGAAGGAAGCATTTGTAGAGTATGAAAGCGAGGGCTACGAGGGCCACAGCGAAGCCAAAACGCAAGAGTTTTTAAGCATTGACTTTAGCAACCCCGAATGGCAGGAGCGTGATATTATCCGCCTGTTGCTGCGCCACTCCGACCGCGAACTATTTTTTACTCAAAAGGCAGAAGATGGCCGCCACGAAGAGGTGCATACTGTTTTGGCGGGCGACTTCATCATTTTTGAACTATCGCGCGATGAGGTGCTGATGCAAAACCCGGTTTACCAGGCTATTTACACCGGCTACATGGCCTTACAAAACAGACCAGAAGAGTACCATCACGAACCTGAATTTGACGAAGAAGATTTACCCCTGCCCATAATTACACCCGAAAACCTGCTTGACGATAATGGTTTTGTTGAGCCGGAGCCTAAGCTTGATATACCACACCCCACCACCCACCCCGATGAAAAAGTGCGTAGCCTGGCTACAGATTTGGTAATGGATAGCAGCGCCCTTAGCGACCGTTGGCATAGTAAACACAGGGTAGAGGTGGCAACTGAAGACACATCGCACGTGGTGCTTAAGCAGAGTATAGAAAAGGCATTGCACTCGCTTAAAATGAAGTTTGTGTTGAAGATGATACGCGAGGTGCAGGATGAACTACAAACCGCCGAAGACGAACTGGACCAAATGGCCTTGTTGGAAAAACAACGTACGCTGGATAATGTCAAAATGGAATTATCAGGTATCTTGGGCCGTATAATACTACACTAAATGAAGATCACGGTAGCTAAAATATTGTTGTTTCTACTTATTGTTGCCTCTGCAATATTTGTATGCTGGTATTTTCGCACCATTATTTCTTATATCCTTATTTCAGGCGTATTGTCATTAGTGGCAAACCCACTGTGTAGGTTAATAGATAATTTTAAGATATATAAGGGAAAATCACTTTCGTCGTCGGCAAGCGCTTTTATTACCCTCATCATTATTTTTATTATATTTTTAGGTATAATAGCCATTTTTATCCCTGTGTTGGTTAGCGAGGTTAATGCTCTTGCAAGCCTTGATGAGCAAAGGCTAATGAAGAACTTTGAGCAGCCTATAAATCAAATACAAAACCTATATAATAGTGTTAATATTGGCAACGGAAAATCGCTTACAACCTTTATAAGTGATAAGATTAAAGACATTGTTGATGCTAAATTTGTAACAGATCTAACCACCTCTGCATTTAATTCTATTGGCGATTTTGTGGCAGCGTTATTCTCTATCCTGTTTATTTCCTTCTTCTTTTTAAAGGACGAAAAACTGCTCGTAGAAACCGTTGTAAAGTTTATTCCTAATAAGTACGAGAATGAAACACGCCTTGTATTTAACGAGAGTAAAAAACAGCTTATCAATTATTTCTCGGGCCTGCTTATTCAGTTTTTATCCGTCTCAACGCTGGCATCGCTCGGTATGTGGATAGTAGGAGTTGATTACCCCTTGCTAATGGGCCTTTTGTTCGGCTTTTTAAACCTGGTACCTTATGTAGGGCCTATCATAGCAGCAGCTATCGGGGTTGTTATAGCTGTATCAACCAACCTATACCTTGATGTTTACAGTGCCCTGCTACCTATGGTAGTAAAGGTGTTGGCAGTTTACGGCACAGTGCAGCTTATTGATAATTGGTTCCTTTCAAATTATATTTTCTCTAAAAGCATGGAGGTCCACCCGCTGGAAATATTTATTGTGATACTATTGTCTGCCACATTAGGCGGGGTGGTGGGTATGATGGTAGCAATACCCGTTTACTCTGTTTTGCGTATTGTAGGGCGTGCGTTTTGGCTCAATATGAAGAAAATACAAATTGAGGTAGAGTAACTAATAAATCAGGCTAGTTTCAATACCTCTTTTTCAAAATATTCTTTAATACTATCATTGCCAATATTCAGTGTCCACTGAATAGGCGAATAAGCCTTTGCCCATGGTGTTCCTTTGGCAGTAGCCCATTTGATAAACTGGTCAGACGTTAATCGGAAAGATGCCTCCCAGGCAGCTTCAATAGCCTGCATTACTTTGGGCTCAAACTCTATATCAAGGTTGTCTTCAGGCCACTCATCAGTAGGCAGCCTGTCTATAAGCCTATACAAACCATATACACTTTGTACACATGGGCCAACCTCCCATGCCTCAATGGTATCAGTAATAAGAGGTTCTTTAGTAAGTGCCATATAATAGCCATGCGCATAATATACCATGCACTGCAACTTCATTTGGCTAAATGCTTTTTTATCAGCTTTTCCTTTTCTGATAAACCCTGCGGCAATTTCAATAGCCTTGTAAGCCATATAGTATTGGTAAATAAAAATTAAGCAAGTAATATTAAGCAATACCAAACTGTTTAAAAACCGACTTAGGTTAAGAAATTGTAAACCCATCTTATTTGTAAACCCGCCATTGGTATTACCAAACCTGTAAGCGCCCTGTAAACCGCAGGCGTCAATGCTTTTTTGATATTGATGGTTGATACCATGGGTGTTTTGGTTTTAGCAGAAAGGATGCACGGCGCTGTTTTACAACAATGGCACATAAGGGGTTGAAATACCAATTGCAAATAATAAACAGGCCGCTCTTTTATTATGTACCTATAGGTTTTATTGGGCATAATAGCATCTGCATTATACCACAGTTCAAAATACCGCTGTATGGTACTGTTTTCAATATATAATACAGGGTGAGGGCTTGCTTTTGCATTGGCCCAGGGGCTGCCCGGTTGTGTTGTTAAGCGTATAAAAGCTTTTTCGGGCATTGTAAAGGCTTTTTTCCAAGCAAGGTTTATAGTATGTTTTGCTTGGGTAGATAATTTAACCAACGGTAAATCTTGGGCTGATTGTTTATAGGCCACTGTTAACGAATGCACAACAGGACTTGTTTGGGCTGCTTCAAAGCGTTGGCTTAGTAGTGGCTCGTTATAAAGCGTTAAATAGAAACCATGCGCAAAGTAAAGCAGGCATTGCAGCTTTTTCTCAGTTATGGTTTTGTTTTCTTCTTTGGCCTTCTCAATAAAAGCGGCCGCAATGTGTACCGCTAAATATGCCATTTTGTAATTACCGTGCTTGTTAAGTGCTTGCCCAATTTTAGTTTGTTGTTGTAAAAAAGCCCTTTAAGCAGGTACTTAAAGGGCTTTCCGAATGTAAGCTGTAGGGGAAGGGTTCGAACCTTCACAGGGCGGTTAGCCGCACGACATAGAATTATTTTGTGGTCAACCCATTATCGTGTGTTTATCCCGTAGCTCCCTACCCCCGAGACAGGAGGGCATGTCTGCCATAGTTTCATCACCCCACAGTGTATAAGAACGTTTGTTTCTTATTACAAATGTATAATAAGAACATATATAATGCAAATATGTTAACGTTATTTAGTTATAATTACGAATTAAATAGTTTATGTGTATATTTGTTAATAAAATGTAAAAATATGCATCCTGAAAAGCACGAAATTTTAGAAATTGATAACCTCGACAGGCAGATTTTAGCCATACTGATGGACGATGCATTGGTTCCGTACACCGAAATTGCCAAAAAACT
>JAIXUZ010000121.1 GCA_027483285.1 Bacteroidota bacterium | reverse complement strand
AGTGGCGGTAGCTTTTCATTCAGCTTAAAGTGTGGCCAGTGTTCTTCATCGCGGCCCTCAAATTCGTAATAGCCATAGCGTTCAAGCAAGGTACAAATGGCAATGTGCATTACAGCCAGTTTATCATCTTTCTTAAACTTCTTAAAACCCATACCAAGCTCCTGCACTCCAATTAAAAACAATATGCCCTGCATATCTATGGGTGCCCCATCGCCAAATTGCTTGGATATAACCTCGCTTATACGTTTAAATTCTTTATCTAATTCTTCTGTGTTCATATATAATATTTAAAACTCCCCTCCTTTTTAAGGAGGGGGTAATCACGCTTTAGCGTGATGGGGTGGTTACATTACCAGCACCTAAAACCTGGAGCTGGCACCTACATTAAAACCACACCGCAAGGCTGCTAAACAGCACAGTGCTATAATTAACCGGCAGGTTGCTGCGGGTAAAAATACCATTACGGCCGCCATAGCCGCGTCCTTCAAAACGCAATAGTACATTTTTAACAGGGCTATAGCCAATGCCCAACGTTCCACTATAGGCTTCAAAAGCCCTTGCCTGTAGCTGGTTAGGGGCTGATAGTACACCGTTTGGGTCGTTAAAATATTCTAAACGCCCGCTAAGGCTAAGCCTATCGTTAAACTTGTAGCGTGCAGTGGCATTAGCGGTATACCAGGCATAATCGGGCTTAGCAGAGTTATATACCCCTTGTAAACCAATATATGCTGTAGCGTTTACATCCCATTTGCCTGCTTGCCATGTTAAAAAGAAATCGTTGAAATAGCGTGCGGCCAGCCATTGCTGGTTTGGGCTACCAGCATCACCAGCAAAAGTGTTCCAGTATATGTTTAGGTTGGGCTTAATTTTGTATTGCAGTTGCGATGCAAAGGCTGTACTGCGGGCGCTGGCGCTGTTAAAGTTAATGGTTTGCCAGCCATTAAGCCCATAAAGCGTAAGTGTAAACTTAGGCGATAGGGGCAGGGTTAAGCGCAGCCCGCTAACATAATAAGGGGCGTTTTCTGCTGCTAATGAGCGGCTGTAGAGTAGTTGGTCTTTAGATATAGGTGTTTCGTAGGTAAAGGGCGATGTAAAAATGCCCATATCCAACCATATACCTTTATTTTTTGATACCTTAAAGCCACCATATGTCTCCAGCAAAAAGCGGTTTAGCACATTTTCGCTACCGTAGTTATCAATCATGTAGGTGCCGTAGCCGGGCGTAAGTTGCAGGCGTATTCGCTCACTTCGGTAGCCAATACCAAGGTATGCCACATTTACGGCAAACTGCCTTAGCCTGGCCGATGCTGCAGCATATGGGCGCCTGTTGCTGTTGGGGTTAAACACATCAAAATTGTAGTACCCATCTACATAACCTGATATTGTCAGGGTGTCTTTGTTACCTGTTTCGGATGCATTTGCTGAGGGGAATGGTATATTTAACTGTGCCCGGGCTATTAAGCCAATCAGTAGTAAAACGGCCGCTATGGTATATCTTTTCAAAGTATCAGTTTTTAATTATGCAAAACTAAGTAAATAGCTGATAGCTTATAGCGTGTAGCTGATAGGAGTTTTAAACCGGCAAGTGTAATATCCTGGCAATATGCTATTATAAGCTATTAGCTATGTTAAGAAAGAGAATAGGATAATCTTTGCGGTGTTGTTTAGAATTTAAAATCAATTCATAATGCAGAATTTAAAATTCAGGATGTTCAATTATGCATTTTGCACTATGAATTCTGTATTTAACTTCCCAGCTTCAATATCCTGTCAAACTCGTCTTTGGTAAGTGGCATTACAGATAAACGCCCTTGGCGTATTAAGCCGATATTCTGCAAAGTTTCGTCGGCTTTTATAGTTTCTAATGTAACAGGTTTTTTAAGCTTTTTATGCGGTGCTAAATCAACCACTACCCAGCGCGGGTCGTCAATAGTAGGGTCTGGGTAAAACTCTTTAACAACCTTGGCAATACCCACTACACACATCCCCTCGTTACTATGGTAAAACATAACAAGGTCGCCCTTTTTCATGGCTTGCAGGTTGTTGCGCGCCTGATAGTTGCGCACACCATCCCATACGGCGTTTCCGTCTTTTTCAAACTGTTCCCAACTGTATTTTACGGGTTCTGATTTTACAAGCCAATGATTCATATTAATTCAAAATTTTGTACATCAATTCGTTCAGTATTTCCTTTTCGCTAAGCGCCGGGTAGCCAATACCTTTGCTCATCATATCAGCCTCGCGCAAAAAGGTAATAATATGCCGTAGTTTGCCGTAAGGGAATATACGCGCCGATGCTATATAATCTTTAGCAATAAAAGGGTGTATGCCTATAACCGAAGCTACGTTTTTGTCTGATTT
The DNA here is from genome assembly GCA_027483285.1 of Bacteroidota bacterium. Classification (GTDB taxonomy): domain Bacteria; phylum Bacteroidota; class Bacteroidia; order CAMBQF01; family CAMBQF01; genus CAMBQF01. The sequence goes on along the minus strand of JAIXUZ010000121.1, from coordinate 20,643 downwards.
ATCGTCCAGTGTATGTATCAGCAACAGCTTGGTAAAATAGCTATAGAGTGTACCAATAGTCATTACCAACGGGTAGTTTTTTTGGTTACGGGCAAAGTAGTCTACAATTTTGTAAACCTTAAGCGCATCGCGTTTACCAAGGGCATTGTTAAGCTCAAAAATATTATACTCTTTACTAACGCCGATATACTTTTCAATAAGTGCCTCATCTATAACCTGGCCCGGGGGCACGTTAATAAATAGCTTATCAAACTCGTTGGCAATTTTAGATAAATCGGCACCCAAAAACTCCGATACCAGTATAGATGCTTTCGGGGTAATCCTATAGCCTTTCTCACCAATATAGGCTGTAATCCACTCGGCCAGTTTATAGTCTTTTACCTTTTCTGATACAAATAAAACAGCATGCTTATCAATTGCTTTAGCAAGTGCGGTACGCTTGTCTATTGTTTTGTTTTTGTAACAAAAAACCAGTACCGTGGTAGGTTGCGGGTTTTGAATATAGTTGAGTAAAAAAGCCGCGCGTTCTTCGTCTTTGCTAATTAAGTCTTTTACGTTTTGTGCTTCTTTTATAATCACCACCTGCTTCTCACTCATCATAGGGAAGCGTTTTGCATTGGCCAGAATATTGGCGGTGTCAGTGTCTTGCCCGTAAAGTATAGTCTGGTTAAAATCGCGTTCCTCTTCAGCTAAAACATGGTTTTCAATATAGTCGCTAATGGCATCAATAAAATAGGGTTCCTCTCCGCATAAAAAGTATATGGGGCGGAATTTCTTCTGTTTCAGTTCCTGTAATATCGCTTCAAAAGTCACAGCACAAAGGTATAGGTTTTTACCACGTTGGGGTAGGGGGTAAAAGCTTTATTCATTAACAAAAACCCTGTCTGTTCCATCGTTATGTGGCGCCTGTACCGATAGCACCTTTAGTGGCCTCTTAGAGGTTACTTTTACAGCGTGTACAGTACCTTTAGGGATAAATATAATATCGCCGTTTTTTATTTTTACAGTTTTATCTCCCAGTCGCATTTCGGCTTCTCCGTCAATAACATATACATGCTCAGAGTGGGTAAGGTGCTTATGGGCTTTTAGTTCGGTTTTTATCCATATTACGTTGCCCGATGATAAAGAGTCGCTACCAATATCCCTGCCTTCAACCGTTGCCAGTTTGGCGGGGGTAACTAAATCGGCCTCGTTGGTTAGGGTTTGTGCATTGGCAAGTGTAGCCCAAATGGCAATACTAAGTATTGTAAATAGCTTTTTCATCCGGTTGAATTATACCCGCAATATACAGCAAACCATTTAGCTGCTTGCTTGTTGCTTTTATCAATTACCTTTGCACCTTATGATTGCCGCTATCTCCGGGACAAAAAAATTCCTTTCGCTGGTAAAATTCAGCCATACCATATTTGCATTACCCTTTGCTATTATTGGTTTCATGCTGGGTACTGCAGCATCGGCACAGCCATTTAGCCTAAAGCTTTTTGGGTTGATGTTGCTATGCATGGTTTTTGCCCGCAGCGCTGCAATGGGTTTTAACCGCTACATAGACCGTGAGTTTGATGCCCGCAATGCCCGCACCGCCATCCGCGAAATTCCTGCCGGGGTTATTAGTCCAACAGCCGCTTTGTTGTTTGTTGTTATTAGTAGTGTATTATTTGTAGCCACCACATGGTTTATCAACCCTTTGTGCTTTTACCTATCGCCAGTGGCTTTGTTGGTAGTGCTGGGCTATAGTTATACCAAGCGTTTTACATGGCTTTGCCACGTTGTTTTGGGTATTGGCTTATCGTTAGCCCCAATAGGAGCGTATTTGGCCGTTACGGGTGTTTTTAACCTGTTGCCGTTGCTGTTCTCTTTTACCGTACTCTTTTGGGTTAGCGGGTTCGATATTATTTATTCCCTGCAAGATGAAGAGTTTGATAGTGCTAATAACCTGTATTCTATACCTGCCTTTTTAGGTAAAAAGAATGCGTTATTGGCCAGCCGCTTTCTGCACCTTGCCAGTATTAGCTTTGTTTTATCAGCCGGTATAATTGGCCATTTTGGGTTTATTTACTGGATTGGCGCAGCCTTCTTTTTATCAATGCTAGTATATCAGCATAGCCTGGTAAAACCAACCGACCTTAGCAAGGTGAACCTGGCATTTGCCACTACCAATGGTATTGCCAGCGTAGTGTTTGGCTGCTTTGTAGTAGCCGATATTTTATTGCGGGGAATTATCTAATTTAAATCCTCCTCACATACAAATCGCGTATGGCAGTAGTCAATTCAGGAAATTGAAAAACAAACCCTGTTTCTTCTATCTTATCAGTAGTTACATGGCTGCCTTCCAGCACTGTTACACTCATTTCCCCATACATCATTCTAATAGCAAATGGCGGAACGGGTAAAGGTAACATTGGCCTGTGTATTTGGTACCCAAGCGCTTTAGTAAAGGCGTTATTATCGTCTTTTGCCGGCGATGTTGCATTATATGGGCCGCTCATACTTTCGTCTTCCAGGGCTTTTATATAGATGTTGCATATATCATCAATATGTATCCATGGCATAGCCTGCTTACCAGAGCCAACGGCTGCTACAGGGCCATACTTTGCCAGGCCGGCAATTTTTTCCATAGCACCGCCGTGGTTAGATAGTACTACACCTGTGCGCACATTTACCGTGCGTATGCCCAAGGTTTTAATCTGGTTAACTGAATTTTCCCACGCTACACAGCATTGCCCCAAAAAATCGTTTCCGGGCGCATCTGTTTCATTAAAAGGCGTTGGTTGGGTAGTTGCACCATAATATCCTGTTGCTGATGCTGAGATAACTGCTTTCACCTTATTTGGGACTAATTTTAATCGGGTATACAGCAAGTCGCTGCTTTTTACGCGGCTATCTATTATTTCCTGCTTGCGCTCTTTAGTCCAACCCTTATCAGCTATTCCGGCGCCTGCCAAATGAATTATATAGTCGCAGTTAGTAAAGGCGGCATCGTCTATTACAGCTTTGGTTACATCCCATAAATACACATGGGTATAATCAGCAATAGGCTTTTTATTATCCCTGCTAAGCAGGTTTACGGTATAACCCTTATCAGCTAATAATGTAGCAAGGCGTTTACCTAGTAAACCACTTCCTCCGGTAATTAATATAGTAGACATACTTTAATTACAGTTATAGCCTTATTTTGTTGAGTTAAGCAGCAACAAAAAACCCCTGACTTTATTGTCAGGGGTTTCTTTAAATTTTTTAGTGGCCTTCGTCCAACTCACCGTCTTCCATCGGTATGTTTTGCGGAACAAAGTCTTTTTCTTTACCTGGCTTGCTGTAGTCGTATGCCCAGCGGTATACATGAGGAATTTCTCCTGGCCAGTTACCGTGCATGTGTTTTACAGGGGCTGTCCACTCTAAAGTATTAGAGTTCCATGGGTTTTGTGGGGCTTTAGGACCACGCCAAATGCTGTAGAAGAAGTTGAACAGGAACAATGCCTGTGCAGCCGCTGCTAATATGGCAAATGATGTAACTAATACGTTAATGTCAACCAGGCCGTCAAACATCGGGAATTCGGTGTTGGCATAGTAACGGCGTGGTACACCTGCTAAGCCTAAAAAGTGTTGTGGGAAGAATACACCGTAAGCACCAACAAATGTTAACCAGAAGTGGGCATAACCTATCTTCTTGTTCATCATACGGCCATACATACGCGGGAACCAATGGTAAATACCGGCAAACATACCAAAGATGGCCGAGCTACCCATTACAATATGGAAGTGGGCTACAACGAAGTATGTATCGTGAACGTTAATATCAAGTGCAGAGTCGCCAAGGATAATACCTGTTACACCACCGGTGATGAAGAACGACACAAGGCCGATACCAAACATCATAGCAGGGGTTAGTACCAGGTTACCTTTCCATAAGGTGGTTAAGTAGTTAAATACCTTTACAGCTGATGGGATAGCTACCAATAGTGTTGTAAATACGAAAACAGAACCTAAGAATGGGTTCATACCCGTAATAAACATATGGTGGCCCCAAACGATGAACGATAGGAACGCAATACCTAACATTGAAGCAATCATGGCGCGGTAACCAAAAATAGGCTTGCGCGAGTTTGTTGCAATAACCTCTGACGCTAAACCAAGTGCCGGAAGAAGTACAATGTACACCTCGGGATGGCCTAAGAACCAGAATAAATGTTGGTAAAGAATAGGGCTACCACCTGTTTGCTCTAATGCCTGGCCGCCAATAAAAATGTCTGACAGGTAAAAGCTTGTACCCATGCTGCGGTCAAATATTAATAGTAAAGCAGCTGCCAAAAGCACTGGGAAAGATAAAACACCTAAAATAGCTGTAATAAAGAAAGCCCAGATTGTAAGTGGCAGGCGTGTCATTTTCATACCTACCGTACGCAGGTTGATGATGGTAACAATGTAGTTAAGGCTACCTAGTAATGAAGATACAATGAAGATAGACATTGATACTAACCACAATGTCATACCTAAGCCAGAACCCGGCATTGCCTGTGGTAAAGCGCTTAATGGAGGGTAAACTGTCCAGCCGCCCGATGCAGGTCCTGTTTCAATTACCACAGAATAAACCATTATAGCACTTGATACAAAGAAGAACCAGTACGAAAGCATGTTTAGGAAACCCGACGCCATATCGCGTGCACCTATCTGAAGAGGTATAAGCAGGTTACTAAACGTACCACTTAAGCCACCTGTAAGTACAAAAAATACCATGATGGTACCGTGGATGGTAACCAAGGCAAGGTAAAACGATGGGTCTAATACACCATCTTTAGCCCATTTACCTAAAAATGTTTCCAAAATAGGGAACTTTTCGCCGGGGTAAGCCAATTGCATGCGGAAAGCAGTTGACATAAGCATGGCAATAATACCCATTATAATAGCAGTAATTAAAAACTGCTTAGATATCATTTTATGGTCTTGGCTAAAAACGTATTTGTTAAAAAACGTTTCGTGGTGGTGGTGATTTTGATGATCGTCCGCTGCGTGGCCATGATCAATTACGTGAGACATAACTTTAAATTTTGTATTATAAAATCTACTTTTACTTACAATTTATTTTACAGGCTTAGCTGTTGGTGCTTTTGCCATTGTTGTATCGGTTGGGGGCACCAGTGTTTTGGTTGTAGTGCTGTCTGCAGCAGGTGGTGCTAATAATGCAGCCATTTGCGCAGCAAATGTTTTTTGCTCTTTTATCCACTTATCATAGCTTGCCTGGTCTTCAACCACAATAAGCATTTTCATGTTGTAGTGAGCGTTACCGCAAATTTTGTTACATAATAAATAATAATCAAAAGTTGGGTTTTTAGTGTTCTCGCGCATTTTAGCTGTGGTAATGGTTGGCGTAAATGCGAAGTTTGTTTTCATACCCGGAACAGCATTCATTTGCACACGGAAGTGTGGCATATAAGCTGAGTGGATTACATCTTGCGCGCGGAACTGGAACACAACGGCTTTGTTTACCGGTAAGTGGAATTCGCCTTTTACCAATAAGTCATCACCAGATGATGTAAACCTTTTCTTAGCAAAGGTTTCAATACTCCTTTTCATTCGGGTAAGGTGTTCAAGCTCGTCTACAATAGCACGTACTGGCTTACTGTTACCAGCCCATGCATATGGGTCTTCGTGGTGGCCGCCACCGTGCTCTTCGCCTTTAGCATGTGCTTCGGGGTTGGGTGCAGGGGCATGGTGTTCACCATCGTGACTTGCTGCACCGTGTGCATGTGGGTCTACAGGTTTAGATTTTTTAGGGAAGATGATACCTTCCAATTTTACCTGCTCATCAAGCTTAGCACGTAATGCGGTGCTATCTTTAGTAATCTCTGCTAAACGGTCAGCAATAGCTTCAGGGGTAATTAAACCCAGTGCGTTGCTGCCGTTAATCATTTGATAATTGGCATCACCTAATTTATTGTCATCACCTGCGTATCGTGCAGTCCAATCAAATTGACGTGCGTAAAGTTCAATATTTACAGGGTTTTCGTTAGCAGATATTGTAGTATGGTCTGTAACATCGTTCCAAACGCGTAAACCGTATACAATAAGCGCAGAAAGTACAATTGCCGGAACAACAGTCCAAATAGCCTCTAACTTATTGCTATGGGCAAAGTAATCGGCCTTGCGGTCTTTTTTGTAGGTGTATTTGTTTAAGAAGAAAAACAACAAGAAATTGCAGATAACAAAAGGAATACCAATGATAATCATGGTAACATCCCATAGTTGGTCAATTTCTACACCATGCTTAGAAGCAGGCTCAGGTAAAAGCTTATCGCCCCATTTGTAAACACACCATAAAATAAAGGCAAAAAAGCCAAAAATAAATATCATACCCATGCGGGCATTCATTCGGCTATCTGCTTCGGTAATTACCGGTGCTTCATCGGGTCTCAACTCTCTCGATAGCTCGTAAATTTTAAGCAATTGAAAAATTGCTACTACGGCTAGGATGATTATTGCTAATATCAGAAAATCCATGTTGTTATATCTTCGTTAGCTTATTATTGCTGGTTATTAATATCTTCTTTCTTATCTATATACTCACTATACAGCGTGCGCGACAGTTTTTTAATTTGAATAGCTTGCGAGGCTGCAACCAACCCTAAAATGCTTACTGTTAAAATTAAAAATGCCATAGCTACTATATGTGGTGGTGTAAACTCTCTTCCAAAAATGGGTGGTTTTTAACCTCGGTTGGTGCTTTAGTAAGGCTCCTGTGTACTATAAACAAAAACAAGCCTAAGAAACCAAGGAAGGTGCCTATCTCCATAATACCGTAGTGTAGTTTTTCGCCTACTGTACCCGGCATTACTATAATAAACATATCAGACCAGTGGCCAACAAATATAACCGCACCCACAACAGCTAATATACCAGCGTGGCGTTTAGCGTCGCGCATCATCAACATAAAGAATGGGAATACAAGGTTTATTGCAATGTTAGCCAACATAATAGGCTTATAGCTGCCAAAACGGGCTATCCAGTAAGTTACCTCCTCAGGTATGTTTGCATACCATATAAGCATAAATTGAGAGAACCAGATGTAGGTCCAGAATACCGAGAAGGCAAACATAAATTTACCAATATCGTGTAAGTGGTTTTCATTAACACCCGGTAAAAAGCCTTTGCTTTTTAGGTATACAGTAAATAATACAATGGTAATAAGGCCACTAATAAACATACCGGCAAAAATGTACCAGCCAAACATGGTAGAGAACCAGTGTGTGTCAATTGATAAAATCCAATGCCATGCTGATGTTGAAGATGACACTGCGAAGAATACCACAAACCACGCTGCCATAAAGTAGTTCTTCATGTGGTTAGTAGTACCGCCAATTTGGTCTTCTTCAATAGAACGCTTACGGAATACCCAGGTAAAAGCACACCAGCCACCTAAGTAAATAAGGGTGGCAACCCAAAAGAAGGGTAGGTTTAAGAAACCTTTTTTACCATAAATAATAGGGTCAAAATGTTCTTTATTGGTAGGGTCCATAATACCTTCGTGTTGCCAGTGGTATAAATGGTGGCCGCCTAGTGCAAGTACAACGGCAAAAATAGCTGAACCTACAAATATGTATTGGCTTATGCCTTCAAATACGCGTTTAATAGCTGTGTACCAGCCCGATTGGCCAATGTACTGAACAGCCATAAAGAAAGTAGCAGCCAGCGATATGGCCATAAAAAAGAAGGAGTTAATGAACATATTGGCCCAAAAGCGGGTAGCATTATGTCCTTCTCCAAAAGGGTTTAAGGTAACTGCCCCGTAGATTATCGCCAAAAGTCCAACACCCATTAAGGTGAAGATTATTTGTTTTGTGCGTGTCGATATAACGTAATTCATCTCTTCCTGTTATTTCGGGGTTATTTCGTTTTAGTACTATCTTTAGCGGCAGATGCTGTAGTATCGGTAGGCATAGCACCACCTTTTTGCAGCGTTTGCACGTAGCGTATAATAGTCCAGCGTTCTGTCATATTTACCTGCGATGCATGAGAACCCATCATGTTTTTACCGTACATAAGTGTATGGTACATTTTGCCTTCAGGCAGGTCTTTTAACTGGCCAGAGTATGATGGTACACCGGCAAATTTACCGCTGGTAACTAACCAACCTTGTCCATCACCTTTTTCGCCATGGCAATGCACGCAAAAAACTTCGTATAAACGTTTACCTTCTGCAATCACCGCAGGCGTAGCCGCAATAGTGCCTTTAAGGTTTAAGCCTGCAGCCTCGTACCCTTCATTGGTATTAGGGTATTCGTAAGGAGTATAGTTGGTGTACATGCCACCGCGTGGTATAGTACCTTTAACCGGTAAACGTGCTTCCATGCTGTCAGCAAAGTTTGGGTTAACTTCGTATGCTTTGTAAGAAGCACTACGGTACATGTCGGGCATGTATTCAAAGCCTGGGCTGGCAGGGTCGCTCTTGCAGCCTTCAAGCGCAACAAATGCACCTGTAGAAACTACAGCAACCAGTAAACCCATTTTAATTTTTCTCATTTTCATCGTAAAACGCTTCGTATATCAGGGTTTTATCGTTCTTTAATTTCGCTTGCGCCGGTTTGTTTCAATAAGTAAACAACCTCGTCGTATTTGGCATCCCAATTGTCGCTCATGTTAATTTCCATAATGAATTTATCATCAGTTGAACGAGGATCTGGGTTGCGGGGGTTAAAACCTGGTAACAAGCGGTTTAACAGTAGGTAGGTGATAGACATACCGTGGGCTGCACAAAATACAGTACTCTCAAACAACACGGGTACAAACGCCGGAAAGTTTGCCGCAAACGTCCAGTTTGGTTTACCACCTACGTTAATGGGCCAATCGCTGATTAGCATGTACCAAATCATTAACACAGCCAAAGAAAAACCTGTTGCGCCAAAAACAAATGCTGCAACAGAAATGTTGGTTCGTGGGTGACCTATTACAGGGTCTATACCATGAATAGGGAACGGCGAGTAAACGTTAGCTACAGATATACGGTTGGCGCGGAAAACCTTTGCGCTTTGCAGTACATCATCGTCATCGTCAAAAATGCCGTAAATAATGGATGGATTATGTTTTACTTCGCTCATCGCTTTGTTAAATCTCTTTATTAATGATGTTCTTCACCGTGTATTGTAGCGCCTTGTCCTTTGCGGCTATTCAATATAAGGTCTTCAATTTTATATTCAGGCTGTGGACTGGTACGTTTGTACTTTCCGGTAGCTTTCAATATCGTTTTCAACTCGTTTAGTGCAATTACAGGGAATGTGCGGGCAAACAACAGGAATAGTGTGAAGAATAAACCTATAGAACCTACAAATATGCCAATATCAACAAACGATGGGTGGAACATCATCCAGCTTGATGGAAGATAGTCGCGGTGTAGAGAGGTTACGATAATTACGAAACGCTCGAACCACATACCAATGTTTACGAAGATAGAGATGATGAAAGTAGCCACAAAGCTTTTGCGGATTTTTGGGAACCAGAATAACTGCGGGGTAACAACGTTACAGGTCATCATGCTCCAATAAGCCCACCAGTATGGACCGGTAGCACGGTTAAGGAAAGCGTATTGCTCATACTCAACACCAGAGTACCACGACATGAAAAGCTCAGTTAAATAAGCCACACCTACAATAGAACCGGTAAGGATGATGATTTTATTCATCGCCTCTACGTGGGCTACAGTAATGTAAGCTTCTAAGCCTAACACCTTACGTACAATAAGCATTAGGGTAAGTACCATGGCGAAACCTGAGAAGATAGCACCCGCCACAAAGTATGGAGGGAAGATGGTGGTATGCCAACCCGGGATTACCGATGTAGCAAAGTCCATAGATACAATGGTGTGAACCGAAAGTACCAGTGGTGTAGATAAACCTGCAAGTACTAACGATACTTCCTCAAAACGAGCCCAGGCTTTAGCATTACCTGTCCAGCCGAAGCTTAACAATGTGTATGCTTTTTTAGCCGCTGGTGTTATGGCACGGTCGCGGATGGTTGCAAAGTCAGGTATTAAACCAATGTACCAGAAAACTAATGATACAGAGAAATAGGTTGAGATTGCAAATACGTCCCATAACAGGGGAGAGTTAAAGTTTGCCCAAAGAGAACCGTATTGGTTTGGCAACGGTAACACCCAATAACCTACCCATACACGGCCCATGTGGAATACCGGGTAAAGGGCGGCGCAAATTACCGCAAAGATTGTCATGGCCTCTGCCGCGCGGTTGATAGACATCCTCCAGCGCTGGCGGAATAGTAAAAGAATTGCCGAGATAAGTGTACCGGCGTGGCCAATACCAATCCACCATACAAAGTTGGTGATATCCCATGCCCATTCTACTGATTTATTTAAACCCCAAACACCTAAGCCGGTACCTACAGTGTAGGCAATAAGGCCAATGCCCCATAGCATGGTGATGAATGATAGGCCAAATACCACGTACCACAATTTGTTGGCGCGTGTTTCAATTGGGCGGCAAATATCTACGGTAATGTCGTGGTACGACTTCTCGCCTAAAATAAGCGGTTCGCGTAGAGCATTTAACGGTGCGTGTGACATATATATACTTTTCTGTCTAAATCCTTAAATTATAGTTCGCTTTCGCTTACGTTGCGTACTTTGGTTAGGTAGAATACTGAAGGCTGAATACCTACTTCTTCTAACAAATGGTACATACGTGGCTCATTAATATGTTTGGTAACGGTATGCGACTCGTCGTTTAAGTCACCAAAAGTAATAGCGTTGGTTGGGCAAACCTGTTGGCAGGCTGTTTTAATCTCACCATCAATAGGGCGGCGATTTTCTTTCTTAGCGTTCAATTTGCCTTCTTGTATGCGTTGTACACACATAGAGCATTTTTCCATAACACCACGTCCGCGAACAATCACGTCTGGGTTTAGAACCATTTTGCCCAAAGTATCGGCCATGTGGAAATCAAATTGCTGTGGGTTATCAGCATATTTAAACCAGTTGAAACGGCGTACTTTGTATGGACAGTTGTTGCCGCAGTATTTGGTACCGATGCAACGGTTATATGTCATTTGGTTAAGGCCTTCGTTGCTGTGGGTTGTAGCTAATACTGGGCATACAGTTTCGCAAGGGGCATGGTTACAGTGCTGGCACATTACTGGTTGGAAAACAACGCGTGGGCTTTCTGAAGGAATTTCCATATCAAGGAACTTCTTAATAGCGCCTACGCCTTCTTCTTCCGCTTTGTGCTCAGTCATATCGCTGGTGTAGTAACGGTCAATGCGTATCCAATGCATATCGCGGCCACGACGGATCTCGTCTTTACCAACTACTGCAACGTTGTTTTCTGTTTGGCAGCCAATAACACAAGCAGAGCAACCAATACAGGTATTTAAGTCGATAGACATACCCCACTTATGGTTTAAGCGTGGGTGGTCTTCCCAAAGGTTTACGTTAGCCGGGGTGTCTTTAGTACCATCGCTTAATGCTAAAAGAATAGGGGCATTGCCTGCCTTTGCGTCTTTTTTGTAAGCATCAACAGTAGCTTCTTTAACAATAGCACGGCCCATCATTGTATGGTGGGTTTGTGTGCCTGCTAAGTTGTAGGTTTCGTCAGTTTTAGAAACCTTAACATCAAAAGCATTGTACTCAAAATGGCCATTATCTTTATTAACGCTAACTGCTGCAAAAGCATTTGCGCCAATATTGTTTGCTGTTTTGCCGGCTTTAGTGCGGCCATAACCTAAGGCTATGCCAATTGTGCCTTTAGCCTGGCCTGGTTGGGCATAAACAGGCAGTTTTAATGTAACACCGTTTACAACAACTTCGGCAACGTTTGATAGTTGCTCCTGTCCATTGATAGTATTAAATTCAAACGTAGCCATATCGCTTAACGACATGGTAATGTAGTTATCCCAGGTTACTTTGGTAATAGGGTCGGGCATTTCTTGCAACCAAGGGTTGTTTGCAAGGTTACCGTTACCAAGGCCTGCTTTTTCATATACTACCAATTCAAAAGCACCACCCTTAATTTTATTTAAGTTGGCGGCAGCTACAGAAAGGGCAGCAGGGTCTGCAGCAATAGCAGCAGTTACAACAGGAGCAGCGGCAGCTTCAGCTTGTGGGCGGCCGTGTGGCGTTGCATGTGCAGGGTCTGCATGGTCGTCAGCTTTTACAGGAGCAACGGCTTCTGCAGGGGCTGTTTCAACAGCTAAGCCACCACCTACGCTGTATAAACCATCGTGCAGGGCTTTGTTCCAAAAATCGGTAAATGAGCCAAAGCCACTACCGGTAAATGTTTTAGCTTGCCATGTAGCCTTAATATAATCGGCGTATGGTGTTGGGTTACCTGCCCATACCAAGAACGACTCTTGAGCTTGGCGGGTATTGTAAATAGGAGCAATAGTTGGTTGTGCCAAGCTAAACTCACCTGTGCGTGGGTTAAAATCGTTCCACGACTCAAGGAAGTTATTGTCAGGGCAAACATATTCGCATTCTGCAGCGCTCTCATCAATATTAGCGGCAAAAGAAACGCGTAAACCTACCTTTTTAAGGCCGGCTGAAAAATCTTTAGCGTTTGGTAAGGTGTAAACAGGGTTTACGTTGTATAGTAAAACCGCCTCTACCGCACCGGCATTCATTTGAGCTACTAAGTTAGCAACGGCTTTGTCGTTGCCTTTTTTCGTTTCGTTAGCCACACTAAGGTCTATAGTGTTGCCATAGTTGCCCAACATATCGTTTATGGCGTTTACCACAACTTGAACATCAGGGTTGTTAGAACCGGCAACAACTAATGATTTACCTGCACTGGCAATAAGTTCTTTAGCGGCTTTAGCAATGCTTGCATCGGCTTTGCCTAAAGAACGGCCAGTTAAAGCAGCTTTGCCTTTAGCTTTAGCAACTTCGTTATATAGGTTAATGGCCACAACACCTAAGTCTGATGGCTTAACCATGGTGCGCATATCGGCGTTAGAACCAGTTAGCGACATGCCTGCTTCGAACTGGAAGTGGCGTGATAGTTTTGTTTCTTTATGGTCAGCACCTGCAGCAATCCTTTTGCCTTTTGCATATTGCGATGCAAACTCAATAGGCGATAACCAGGTAGCTAAAAAGTCGGCACCAATGCCAACAATAGTTTCAGCTTTATCAAAATGGTAGGTAGGTATTACCTCTTTGCCAAAGCTTAGCGCATTAGCAGTGCGAATACCAGCATACGATACGCTATCGTATTGTACAAGCTCTACATTACCATATTTAGTAGTAAACTCTTCAATAGCCCTTGTAGTAGATGGGCTTATAATGGTTGAAGATAAGATAGCAATTTTACCTTTGCGTCCTGCAATAGTAGCAAGTTTATCTCCAATTTCTTTATCGGCAGTAGCCCACGCTATCGGCGCACCATTTTTAGAAGCACCTCTTAAACGCTCGGCATCGTAAAGGTTAAGAATAGAAGCCTGCACACGTGCGTTAACGCCTCCTAAAGTAACAGGCGACATTTCGTTACCTATAACTTTAATGGGGCGGCCTTCGCGGGTTTTAACCAAAACACTGCAATACTCATGTCCATCATAGTAAGTAGATGCATAGTAGTTAGCTATACCTACAGTTACTTCTTCAGGCTTAAATAAGTATGGGATAGTTTTTGTAACCGGTGTTTCGCAAGCTGCAAGTGTAGCAGCGGTAACACCAAAACCTAAAAATTTAAGAAAGTCGCGGCGAGGTGTTTTACCTTCAGCCAGAGATGAATCGCCCAAAAACTCATCCATTGGAAGTTGCTCGGCAAATTCATTTTCTTTTAGCTTGGTGAACTCGGGCGTATTCTCCAGTTCTTCAACTCCGCGCCAGTATTTTAATTCTTTACTCATTTTGCAGTATTTCGTGGTTTGACCTTGAAATTCTTGTTATGCTATATAATATATATTAGTAGTGGCACTTACCACATTCTAAGCCGCCAATTTGTTCTACGGTAAATTTCTCGCCCGGGTGAACAGCATTGAACTTAGCTTTCAAATCAGTGTAGTATAAGTTAGTGCTGTCTGCCTTAACTTCGGTTTCGCGGTGGCAATTGATACACCAGCCCATTGTAAGCGGTGAAAATTGCTGTACAACGTCCATAGTTTCAATTGGGCCGTGGCATTCTTTACATTCTACACCACCAACCTTAACGTGTTGAGAGTGGTTAAAGTAAGCCAAATCAGGTAAATTGTGGATGCGTATCCATTTGATAGGTTTTGGGTTAGGGCCGTAAGTACCTTTCTCCGGGTTGTAATCAAGTGCTGCATAGATTTTAGCAATCTCGCCTTTGCCTGTTGTTGGGCCTTCTTGAATATACTTATGGCAGTTCATACACACGTTGGCCGATGGGATATTGGCATGGCGGCTTTTTTCAACACCTGTATGGCAATACTGGCAGTTGATTTTATTTTCGCCCGCGTGGATTTTGTGAGAGAACTTAATTGGTTGCTCTGGCTGGTAGCCTTCGTAAACACCAATACCTGACAAAGCATTCCAACCTACAACAAACAGCATAAGGAACACAAGGAAACCAAGTAACATAACTGGTTTTTTGTGGCTGTAAATCCAGGCTTTAGTCTCGCCCCAGAAGGTAGAGTCAGGGTTGTATACTTTACCTTGCTTAGCTTGTGCTGAGTTTGCCAGGTTTCGGCGAACAGGGGCAAGGATTATAATCAGGATAACGAAGAATAAACCTAAGCCAATCCAGATGTAAGTCCAGTTGGTTGGTTCTTCCGGGCTGGTTGTGCCAGGATCGCCTGTTGGTGGAGTGGTAGTAACTACCGGATCAACATAGCTGTCAACGTAATCAAGGATAGCCTTAACCTCATCAGCGCTAACTGTTTGGTTAGGCATAACAGAGCCGTTATACTCTTTAAATAAATTGTTGGCGTAGCTGTCGCCGGTTTTCAAGTAAGCTTGCGAGTTTTGTACCCACTTTACTAATTTGGCATCATCATTACCCCAACGGCCGCGAACTCCCTTTAAACCTGGGCCGACTAATTTCTTGTCGTTGGCCTTGTGGCACGACGTACAGTTAGCTTTAAAAAGCTTCTCTCCGTCGGGTTGGGCGTAGCCGTTAAAACCGAATGATATTAATGCGAAAACTAAAACTAGTTTCTTGAAATGCTTGACGCTAAACGTTTTCAAACGATCCATAAGCAGTTGTGAACATTGTGTTTTTGAAGTCAAAAACCGGGTGCAAATTTAGGAGAAAGAAGCTTCAAACCTAAGCTGCAATTGAAATATTTCTAATTTAAAATAATTCTAAATAACTAAGCCTGTGTTAAAGTGTCATTTGCTTTTTTAAGTTGAAAGGCTATCTTTAAATCGTGAAATGCTCTGCAAGCATACCAATTAAGCGTTTCAGGCAAGTTAGCATCTGCCTGTTTTCGCTATTTATACTGCTTTTTTGGGGCAGCCCTGTCTCATTTGCATCAAAAAACGAGTCCAATTTTTTAGTGCCTGCAGATACTGTTGATACTTTATATGCCAGATCTGCTATTATAATACAAAGCGAAAATGTCAGCCGTTTGGTTAATGAACAAATAGCATATTACAAGGGGCTGAAAGAGGTTGACGGATTCCGGATACAGATTTTTTCGGAGAATGGGCCTAATGCCAAAACGGATGCAGCTACGGCCAGGCTGGCGTTTAAAAATAAGTTTGCCGGTATTGAAGCATACTTAAGTTACAAGCAACCCTACTTTAAAATTTGCGTAGGCGATTTTAAGAACCAGCTTGATGCCCGTGCTACGTTGTTGAAATTACTGCGTAGCTATCCTAATGCTATAATAGTAAGAGAAAAGGTGCTGCCTTAACCCCCAAGGGCCCTAAGCAATAAAAATAAGCTTGCAGATAAGACAACAGTTACAGGCAGGGTAAGAACCCAGGCAATGAAAATGCTTTTAAGTGTACCGCCCTGCAAGTTTTTAATACCACCTGCCGATGCCATAGCGCCTGTTACGCCACCAGTTAACACTTGCGTAGTACTTACAGGCAAGCCTGCGTAAGTTGAGAAGGCTATGGTAGACATGGCTACGAGCTGTGCCGATGCGCCCTGGGCATAATTCAAATTGGTGTTGCCAATTTTTTCGCCAATGGTTATAACAATACGTTTCCAGCCTACCATAGTGCCAAGGCCAAGTGCCAGTGATATCATAATGATAACCCATGTAGGGGCATAGTTGGTAAACGATTTAAGGCCAATTACCTGATCGTTAGGGATGAAGAAGCTACCCTCATCGCCATTAATGGCAGCGGTAAGTTCTTTTTTATCCTTTTCAGATATTTTAACATGGCCGCCCTTTAGCACCTTATCGATATTGTTTGATATAAGCAACACATCTTTACGTACTTCAAACGCTTTTTCGCGCGGAATTTCGGCACCGGTAGTCAAAATAAGTAATTTAAGGTCGGCAATTTCTGCTACGGCTTTGTCAATCTTTTCGCGGTCGCCTTTTTCCAGTTGCTGTTTGCTAATATCGTTAACAGCCAGCTCAATCTTTGTAAGGGGCTCCATTACTGCTTTAGGCTCTATGCCCCTGTCTATAGCAAAGTACATAGGCACAATGCCAATCAGCACCAGCATAACAAGGCCTACGCCTTTTTGGCCGTCGTTAGAGCCGTGGGTCCAGCTAACGCCAATAGAAGTGCCTATTAATATGGTGCGAATCCACATAGGGGGTTTTTTGCCCGGCTGTGGCTCTTTAAATATGGTTTTGTTTTTTACGGTATACTTAAGGATAAGCATAAGCATAGCCGATAGAAAGAAACCAATAGCCGGCGATAGCAGAAGCGACAAACCAATATCTTTGGCTTTGCTCCAGTTAACTCCCTGGCCAAACTCGCCGCCAATGTAGCTGTATGCTAGGCCAACACCAATAATAGAACCTATAAGGGTATGCGAACTTGAGCAGGGGATACCAAAGTACCAGGTGCCCAGGTTCCAGCCGATGGCTGTTATAAGCAGGGCGAGGACAAGGCTGGCGCTATGCCAGGTGTTGGCATCGGTAACAGCCTCTACCGGTAGCAGGCTAACAATGGCCATTGCCACACTTAAGCCGCCTACCATTACCCCAACTGAGTTGAAGAGGGCAGAGATAACTACGGCTGTTGATGGCCTTAGGGAATTAGTATAAATTACGGTAGCTACAGCGTTTGCTGTATCGTGAAAGCCATTGATAAACTCAAATGCAAAGGCGCATAAAAGGCAGAAAATCAATAAACAGGTGAGCCATGCGTCTAATCCGAACATAAAATATATTTCGGCGATAAAATTAGGGAAAGCCTACGGGCTGTGAGAGTTAAAACAATTCCTTAAAGCTAAGTTAACACTTGCTTAACATATTCACACCTATTCTCCGGGAGTATTAACTTCGTTGGCCTGCTTTAAAATATCTCCGTGCATGCCTACTATTTTTTTATCGGTACAGTCAAAAGTAAAGTCATATACTTCTGATGGTTTGTCCTGGCGATAAACGATAGCACGCACAGCCATAACGTCGCGCCCGGTAATTTGAGTATGGGTTTCTTCAAAGCCAACCATTTTAATATCGGTAAGGTTGCCGTTGTTCATTTTTTGGTCATCATCCATAATGTAGAATTGCACCATATCATCGTGGGTTATAATGCCGGGTTTAAGTGCCGCCATAATTGCGGCGCTGTCTACATTGGTAATATTGATGATAAAGTCTTTTGCTTTGGAATAATAGCTATCAATATTATTTAGTGTTTTAAGGCTGTAGCGGTTGCTGTATATATACCCTTTTATGCCCAGCTTAACAATAATGTTGTGGTAAGCGGTAGCTTTATCTAACCCCAGCTTATTTACATAGTTGTAGGCTGTTTTTGACGATAGGTAAACAGGGTCAAGCTCTGGCGACTCCATTTTAGGCTCTTTAAAGTAAAGCACCAATGTGGGGTGCTCTGCCTTGTTTTCAAAAATGGTAGTATCGGTAACAGTAAACTCTGTTACCCCTAAATCTTTAGCGGTGGCTTCGGCAGCCTCTTTTTCATTGGCCAGGGTACATGCGCTAAGCAAAACTAATACTGCAAAAAATAGCAGGCTGTTCTTCATATATTAAGATATACTGTTACGTACCCTTTGGGCATAGGCCCTTATGGCTGTCATAGCCTCGGTGCCGTTAGTATCCATATCGCCTTTAACCCAAACGGCGGCCAGCACATGGGTAAGTTTTTCGCCTTCGTCGTCGCCCTCAATTTCAATAGCAGGGGTCTGTTCTTCTAATAGAGCAGCCTCGGCAGCAATCAACTCTTCTAAAGTATACTTCTCTACTATTTTTTTTATAACGGGAATTTTCATCGTGTGGTTACTTAATCTTGTTAATTAATTCTGTTACAACCGGCTCTAGCGATGTAGCAGTACCCGATACCAGTTTTCCGTTTTCAAAAGTGGCAAAAAACGGCAGATTGTCTACCCCGGCCAGTTTTCTTGCTTCAGGGTTAGTTTCGGCATTAATGTCAATAAAGGTAACACCTTCAAAATCAGAGCTTTCGCTCATGCGGCGAAACTTGGGGGCAAACAACTTGCAGTTGCCGCACCAATCGGCAAAGTACTTAACCACCACCTTGGGGTTGTTTTGTAACAGAGTATTGAAATCAGCGTCGGTAGAAAGGATAACAGGCATAATGATGTTTTTTGCAAAGGTATGTAAATCAATTATCAGGATTATAACAAACTACTTAATATAGGGTTTAAGAATGATATTTATTTAGGGTATTTTGTTTTTTGTTGTACCTTTGTAGTCCGTTTTTTTAGAGATTAAAACAGATATGAACGAATTAGGCAATAAGGCCGAAAAAGCTACTGTAGCTAGCTTAGGGCTAAAGAATGTAGCGGCCGCTTACTGGAACCTTACCCCATCAGAACTTGTTGAAGAAACGCTGCTTACCACAGAAGAAGCGTTTTTGGCCGATAACGGCGCTTTGGTAGTTGATACCTTAGAGTTTAAAGGCCGTTCGCCTAAAGATAAGTTTGTAGTGAAGGATGAGAAAACCGCCGACACCGTTTGGTGGGGCGACATTAACCACCCTTTTGAGCCTGCAAAATTTGATGCGCTTTATAACCGCGTTTGTGCATACTTAGGTGGCAAAGAAATTTATGTGCGCGATGCGTATGCTTGTGCAGACAGCCGCTACCGTTTAAATGTACGTGTGGTTACTGAGTTGCCCTGGAGCAACCTGTTTGCCAACAACCTATTCTTACGCCCTACGCAAGAAGAGATATTGAACTTTGAGCCTGAGTGGACTATTTTGTGCGTGCCCGGCTACCTGGCCGACCCTGCCATTGACGGTACCCGCCAGCATAACTTCAGCATTATCAATTTTACACGTAAGGTTATCCTTATTGGTGGTTCGGCTTATACGGGCGAGATGAAGAAAGGAATATTCACTATTCTTAACTACATCCTTCCGCAAGAAAAAGGCGTCCTATCTATGCATTGCTCTGCCAACGTTGGTAAAGACAATGATACCGCTGTTTTCTTTGGCCTATCGGGTACAGGTAAAACAACACTTAGTGCCGACCCTAACCGCCGCCTGATTGGTGACGATGAGCACGGCTGGACAGCTGATACTGTTTTTAACTTTGAAGGGGGTTGCTATGCTAAATGTGTTGACCTGACCAAAGAGAAAGAGCCGCAAATTTTTGATGCGATCCGTTACGGTACATTATTAGAAAACGTAAACTTTTACGAAGGCACCCGCACGGTAGACTATACCGATACTACTAAAACAGAAAATACCCGCGCCGCTTACCCGATTGATTTTATCGATAACATCGTTACCCCATCGGTAGGCCCGTTACCAAAAAATATTTTCTTCCTTACTGCCGATGCTTTTGGTGTATTACCTCCAATTAGCAAACTAACTACCGGCCAGGCTATGTACCACTTTATTTCGGGCTATACCGCTAAGGTAGCAGGTACCGAGGTTGGTGTTACTGAGCCGCAAACTACCTTCTCGGCTTGTTTTGGTAAAGCGTTTTTACCATTGCACCCGGGCAAGTATGCCGATTTGCTTGGCAAGAAAATGAATGAGAACAGCGTTAACGTTTGGTTGATTAACACCGGCTGGACAGGTGGCCCTTATGGCATTGGCGAGCGTATGAAGTTGAAATACACCCGCGCTATGATTACCGCTGCTTTGGAAGGTAAACTGGATAGTGTTGAATTCCAAACACTACCAATCTTCAACCTTGCATTCCCAACCAGCTGCCCCGATGTTCCTGCTGAGTTATTGAACCCACGCGATACCTGGGCCAGCAAAGAAGATTACGATAAGAAAGCGGCACACCTAGCCGAAGAGTTTGTAAAGAACTTTGCACAATACGCCGACGGTTGCTCTGCTGAAGTGTTGGAAGCAGCACCTAAGGCCGAAGCACACGCCTAATATTATTTAAGTTTTATAAGAAAATCCCTGTTTACTATTAGTGAACGGGGATTTTTCATAGTATTCCTCTGTGACCTTAGTGTAATTTCTTCGTGTACTTTGTGGTTTTTTACCACAGAGGGCACAAAGTTTTTTCACAGAGCACACAAAGATGTATTTACTTTGCTATAATTGAAAACCCATCCATTTCATACAGGTAATGCCCGAGTCTTTTTGGAACAACTCATTGAGTTTTCAAAAGGGCT
>JAIXUZ010000177.1 GCA_027483285.1 Bacteroidota bacterium | reverse complement strand
GCACCACCGGCCAATGCCCCAATTTTTAACGATGCTGCCAGTAACACCGCCGTTTTCAGGGTTATCATGTGGATGTAATCATCAATGCTGACACTATCCAATACTTCAAAATCAAGGTCTAGCTGCTGGCCCTCGCACACTTCTAAAGCCGTTTTGTTAAAGCAGGCCAAAACCTCTTTAAGTACGGTGGGTGCAACCTGCGCAATTTGCTCATAGGCCAATACAAACATCGCATCGCCCGATAGGATAGCTGTGTTAGTATTCCACTTTACGTACACCGTAGGCTCTCCTCGGCGCAAAGGTGCATCGTCCATTATATCATCGTGCAGCAGCGTAAAATTATGGAACAGCTCTATACCCAGTGCAGGGTGCAAAGCGTTGTTTGCCTCTCCGCCAACCGTGCGTGCTGCCAGCATACACAAGGCAGGGCGCAGGCGTTTGCCGCCCAGGGCAATGGTATAGTAAACGGGATCGTACAAGCCTGCGGGCTCGCGGCCCGGTAACAGGGTTTTCAATTGCTCATCTACAAGGCGGGCATAGCCGCTTATTTCGTTTAACTGGTGTGGCACAACACGTTTATTTAACTACAAAGTTATAAATTGCCGTCGGTTAAAATGGCACAATGAGAAAGGTTATCTACGCAATTGCAATTATATGTTTATTCTACACTATAAAAACCCAGGCACAAACAGCGGCTTTTGATAGTGCCTATGCCCGCCAAATGGTTGATACCTTAGCGTCGCCATTCTCGCTGGGGCGTGGTTATTACCGCAATGCCGATGAAAATGCCGCTAACATTATTGCTACCGAGTTTTATAAAATGAAGGTAAAACCTTTTGAAAAAAACAACTACTATCAACAGTTTCATTTTTCGGTAAATACCTTTCCGCATACGGTAAATGTGGCGTTAAAAAAAAGGCAGCTAAAGCCAGGGGCTGATTTTATTGTATCGCCGGGAACACCCGCCACCAAAGGCACATACAAGGTTATGTGGTGCGATAGTAACACCATAAACAACCGCGCCAAGCTGGATAAGTTCATCAGCAAAAAATACCCCAAAAAGTTTGTGTTGTTTAATATGAAAGGGGTGAACGATGAAACCACCAAGAAGATTGTAGGCAAGGTGATAAGTTCTAACACCATTGGTGCCAAAGGCATAGGGCAGATAAAAGATAAGCTTACCTGGAGCGTTTCTACTACGGTTGATGGTTTCCCTACGGTTGAGTTTTTAACCGGGGTTATCACTAAAAAGAAAGAGGCAAAAAAAATAAGCCTGGATATTGAAACACAGTTTTACGATGATTACACAGGCCGCAATGTGCTTGGTTTTGTAAAGGGAACAGAAGTGCCCGATAGTTTCATTGTCTTCTCATCGCATTACGACCATTTAGGCATTATGGGCACCGAAGCCATATTTACCGGGGCTAACGATAATGCCAGCGGTTGCGCTATGATGCTATCTTTAGCAAAGCATTATGCTGCGCACCCTGCCAAATACAGTATGGCATTTATTGGTTGGGGTGGCGAGGAGCTGGGCCTGCTGGGCTCTTTTAACTATGTGGAACACCCTGTTTTTCCGTTGGGGAAGATTAAGTTTATGGTAAACGTAGACATTATGGGCACGGGTGATGATGGTATTACCGTGGTAAACGGCACAGGCTATAAACCGCGCTTCGACTCGATGGTGGCCATTAACAAAAAGCTAAACTTGCTAAAGGAAGTGAAGATACGCAACAACGCCGCCAACAGCGACCATTACCCGTTTGTAGAAAAAGGGGTACCTGCATTTTTTATCTACACTCTGGGCGGCATAAAAGCCTACCACGATATTTACGATAAGCGCGAAACCCTGCCTATGACTAAGTTTAAGGAGGTATACATTTTGCTCACGGAGTTTGTAAAGACGTTTTAATTATGTGGGGCTATTTGCGGAAATTGTATTTATAATAAATAGCACGCCCTTTGGGAGTTATTTTTTTAATCTTTAATCCTAGCTTATTGTAATAGGTTTTGGTTGTTTGGCCGCTTCCTTTTTCAGTTGTATTGTGGGTGTATATTGCTACTGACGAATCAGGCTTAATGCCAGTGTAATATATGTGCTTGGTGTAAGTAGCATTGCCAAACCCTTTGTAGGTTTTTTTTTCTACTCCGTTTATCCTTACCAGGCGGTTATCATCATTATACACATAGGTATTTATAAATGGTATATGCTGTGTTTCGGGCAAAGCGTTGTAGCTGGTAATAAGTAAACCCGTTTCGTCAAAAACATAGTATGCGCTTAACGTTGTGTCCTTCTTTCCCTTATCATGGCTTTCATACACCAATAATGAATCATTAGAAAGCTTGTAATGATAAGTTGTAGTCCGCTTTACGCAAGAGCCGCCAGTTATTTCAGTAACCAGGCCTATGGGATTGTATTTATAATTTAAGCGGGTGCCGAAAAAATTATGGTCGTTGTAAAAAATGATGTTACCGTCTTTATTGTATGCCTCGGTTTTAACAGTGTCGGTAAGTATTCCGTGAATAAAGGTTGTATCGTATAGGTAAGTGTAGAAACAAGTATCTACCCCATTCTTAGCAATATACTCCCGCTCATAATCGGCAAATTTCAAATCGGCCATAGTTAGGGTATGCGCCTTTTTGCAGCCTATGGAAAACAGGATAAGAAAGGTTAGGGGTAGGAGCCTCATTAACAAGGTTTACCGATATTTGGAAATAAGGTTGCGGAACAAGGAGATTATTTGTCAGGGCTAAAGCCCTTTGTTGTTATATATGCACTAACCCCAGACTTAAGTCTGGGGTTAAGACAAAGCGCTATAGGTTTGGGCTTTAGCCCTGAATTACTACATCAAAAACCGTTTCCTAACTTCGGGTGATGGTATCATGCACTCGTCTTTTTGGCCAAACCATCGGTAGCGGTTACGGGCAATAATATCGTACCCCCAGTTGCGCAAAAATGCGGGGAATATATACAGCACGCCCAGCAGTGGCCATGCGCCGCGCAGGTAGCGCGTAAGGTACAACGCTGCAGATGCTTTGGTATATACCTTGCCGTTGGCGTATACCATTAGCGAGTCGGGTATGGGGTTGTTGCCAAAGGTGGTTTTAACAGCGTCGCCGGCTTCAGATTGTAAAGCGGCAAAGGTTAGCACAGGGCGCTTTTCTTTTTTAAGCACAAACTTTACCCAGTAGTTGCATAGGTTGCAAACACCATCGTAAAAAAGTATAGGTTGGTGTTGTTCTAGCTGGGCTATTGTCATGTTTATTTGGCTGGTTCGGATACTCCGTTTTCTTTTTTGTAAAGCTCGTTGAGCTTATTTATAACATCTTTGGTAACATTTAGTTTACTGTCGCCATAAAGTATAGGGCCACCGGTAGCCCTTGATGTTTGGATAACGTAGGTATGGCCATTTGCCTTAGCGTAGTCTTTTATAAAGTTTTCTACCTTGGTAAATAAGCCTTCTTGTAAGCCTTGCGCATCTACCCCAAACTGCGATTGTAGTTTATAGGCAAGGTTTTCGCCATCAATCTGCATGTTTTTAATATCGTTTTCGGCTTTTTGCGCTTCGCCGGGGGTTAGGTAAGCGGCTTTGTTTTGGTATTCCTTGTATTTGTTTTCTAGGGCTATTTGTTTGCCTTTAATGGTATTCTCCATAGCGGTCTTTTTAGCTAACAGGTCGGCCTGCACCTTCTTGCTGTACTCATAATCAGCCATTAGCGAGTCGGTATCAACATACACAATGGCTTTGCCTTTAGCGTTTACTACAGTGGTATCGGCAGCCATATCTACAGTTTCAGCACCTGTTTTCGGGGCTGAAAAATGCAGGTAAAACAATACACCAACAGCAACAATCAAAACACCATTTAATATTAACGATAGGTTTTTCATTCTTCTTATTTGTAAGTTTATTAGTTGGGCAAAAATAGGGTAAAGTACAATATCACTAAATCTAATTTCAAATTAATAAAAAACCTTTGCTAGTTGCCTTGCCATTTGCTATGTTTGCCAAATGCGTTTTTTCGGGGTATACATTCTTGCTTCCTTTGCCGCCCTTTTTGGGTTGGCAAGTTTGCTGCCTGCCTGCAAAACGCCTAAAGAGGTAGCTAGCAATACTACTACTGCCGATACCTTCAACGTTTTTACCCTTGATAAATTTTTTGCCTACCCTGTAACTGACCGTAAGCCCCTGTTTTTAGACAGCGGCAATCCCGTGGGCGATTCGCTTACCTACCAAAGGCGCATACAGCACTGGTACTTATTGTATAACACTACAGAGTATAAAAAAATATACGGAGCACTGCCAAAGTTTTACCCTGGCAATGTAACATTGGATGAATACAAATTGAACCCGCCACGCGTTCCTGATGAATATAACAGGATAATGTTTGGATATAATTGACGAATACTATATTTTTATACAGTTTATTTTTAATAACGCCTATGAAAAATTTATACAGACTAATTAAACCACTTACATTACTGGTTTTATTGGCTATTGGTTTTGCTGCAAATGCTCAGCAGGTAAGCAATGGCCCCGTAAACCTTCAAATTAGGGCCGACGCCTTTTGGAAAGGCAATTACGACGACGTACTGGACAATACCGAAGAGCGTGACAAAGTTTGGTTTAGGGATGCTGCCAACTTAGATGGGGCAGATTGGGTAGGTGGTACCTGTTTCCAGTGGATAGGCCCATCGGGAGGCGGTGGTTTTCCATTATGGTCGGGCCCTACAAACTTTGGCCCATCTCTTAACTACACTTATGGTGTTAACGTACCGCAGTTTTTTCAAGTTAGGCTTGAAGGTTGGGAAGAAGATTCTGGAAATAATTGTGCTTACGACTGTTCATCTCTTTGTATAGACCAGGATGATAACCATTGCGGCCCACAACAGGTAGGCGGTGATATAGATTTCCGTAACCAAGGCCCACCCTGCGTTTGGAACCAAACAGAAATTGTTGGTCAGGGCGGTGGTAACTGCGGCAACTACGGTGTTCGCTTTAGCAGCTACTATACCCCTGCAGTACCAACCATTAGCGGTCCAATATCGGGCTGTGGTTCTGTAACACTTACTGCCAGCGGTGCTACCTATGGTGGTTCTTACAACTGGTATAGCGCATCAAGCGGCGGTACATTGTTGTTTGGCAACTCTTCTACTTATACTGTAAACACACCGGGCACTTACACAGTATATGCCCAAATTAATAATGCATGCGCCAGCTTAGGCAGGGCGTCTTATACCTTTACAGTTAACGCTGCAGAAAGTGCGGCATATTCTTACAGTGCGGCAAGCTATTGTAAAAATGGTACTAACCCATTGCCAACCATTTCAGGCACACCGGGCGGTGCATTTACTTCATCGCCTGCAGGCTTATCAATAAACCCTACAACGGGTCAGATAAACCTTGCTGGTAGTACAGCGGGTACTTACACGGTAACCTATACCACAACAGGCGCATGCCCCGGCACACAAAACCAAACGGTTACTATTGTAAATGCTGATAATGCTACCTTCAGCTATTCAGGTCCAAGCTTGTGCCAGGGTACAGGTACCGTTACCCCATTTATTGCGCTTAACGGCGGTACATTCAGCTCTAGCCCAGCAGGCTTATCTATTACCCCAAGCAATGGTGTGGTTAACTTAAATACATCAAACCCTGATACGTATACTATTACTTATAATACAGCCGGAACCTGCCCTGCAATATCAACTCAACAGTTAACAGTTGCACCGTCAGAAAATGCTACATTTAGCTACACCAGCGCAGTTTATTGCCAGGATGGTACCAACCCACAACCAATTGTTACCGGTACATCGGGTGGCACATTCAGCTCTACCCCTGCAGGTTTAACGTTAAACAACCTAAACGGTACCATTACGTTAAACTCTAGCACAACCGGAATACCTTATACTATTACTTATACTACTCCGGGTACCTGTTCTGCCACACAAACATTTGGTGTTACTCTTATTGATAACCCAAGCGCGCCTGTTGCTGTATCGCCTGCCGATATTTGCGAAGGACAGCCTATACCACAGCTTAGCGCTGCCGGTACCGGTGGTACTATTAACTGGTACGATGCCGCTGTAGGTGGTAGCTTGTTACAGTCTAACAGCTCTATTTTTACCCCAACCATTACCACCCCGGGTACTTATACTTATTATGCCGAAGAGGTTGGCCCTGCAACATGCGCCAGCACCCGCACACCAGTTAGTGTTGTTGTTAACGCAGTGCCTGCGGCACCTGCAGTTGCACAACCTGCAGCAATATGTATTGGCGACAACCCGCCAACACTTTCAGCATCGGGTACCAACGTACAGTTTAACTGGTACAATGCCGCTGTGGGTGGCTCATTACTACAAAGCAATAGCTCTAACTATGTTCCAACCATTAGCACCCCCGGTACTTATACTTACTATGTAGAGGCCGTTGGAACAGGCAGCTGTACCAGCAGCTTGCGCAGTGCGGTTACTTTAGTGGTAAACTCTTTACCATTGGTTGCTATTGCTACTAGCGATTTTACCCTATGTGCCAACGATAACGCTGTACCTATTTTTGGTTTCCCTGCGGGAGGTAACTTTAGCGGCGGCGGTGTGTTTGGCAGCTTGTTCGACCCTGCTAATGCCCCGTTAGGAACATCAAACGTAAGCTATATTTATACTGATGGCAATGGTTGTAGCAACACCCAATCGCAACAATTTATTGTATATGATGTGCCAGCCCCGCTTGTTACTACAAACGGTAGCACAGTGCTTTGTAACGGTGGCGATGTTACACTTGATGCAGGTAGTGGCTATGTTAGCTACAACTGGGCACCAAGCAATGAAAATACCCAAACCATTACCGTAAGCACCAGTGGCTTATACACTGTTACTGTAGTTAGTACAGACGGTTGCGTTGGTGTGGGTTCTAACCCTGTTACAGTTTCTTTAGTGCCTGATACGTTTGTTGCCGCCCCTATTATTGGCGATGTTGCTACCTTCTGTTTAGGTACAAGCATAAACACTACCCTTGATGCAGGCGCAGGCTACACCAGCTACACCTGGAACCCAGGCAGCGTGCCAACACAAACACTTAATGTTACTGCACCGGGCACTTATGTTATTACCGTGCAAAATGCTTTAGGCTGTGTGTTTGTTGATTCTGTTGATGTTGGTTTCTCTAACGTTAGTGCTGACATTATTGCTAATGGCCCACTTTTATTCTGCTTAGGCGATAGTGTTAACCTAACAGTTAACCCGGCATACTCTTACTTATGGAGTAGCGGATCTACCACCCAGGATATTCAAGTAACACAGGCCGGCACTTACGCGGTTCTTGTTGAAGATGAGTTTGGTTGCCAGGCAACAGATACTGTTGAGGTTGCCGTAGATTTTCCACCGGTGGCCGACTTTAACTACGGCCAGTTGAGCAACTCGTTAGATATGAACTTCTACGATTTCTCTATGAACGGAACAACCTACAGCTGGAACTTTGGCGATAACAGCAGCGGAAGCACTTTGCCAAACCCAACACACAGTTTCCCTAACCCAGGCGATTATACCGTTACACTTACTGTAACAAACAGCTGCGGCGAAGATACTTATACCCTTGTAGTACCGGTTAAAACCGTTGGTTTACCTGAACTTGATATTGAGAAATTTACCGTATACCCTAACCCAACCGATGG
>JAIXUZ010000232.1 GCA_027483285.1 Bacteroidota bacterium | reverse complement strand
CTATTTCGGCGGTGGTGTTAAAGCTGTGCAGGCATATACGTATACGCTCTGCTCCTTTGGGTACTGTGGGGCTAACAATCGGCCTTGTATCAAAGCCTTTTTCTTCCAGCTTTTGGGCCAGGGCGCGTACGGCTGCATTGCCCGGTACTACTATGCCCTGTATTGCCGACGGACTATCTAAAACTTGATACGGCAAGCCCTTGGTTTTTTCGCGGTAGTAGTTTATCAGGCTATATAGCTGCTCTATTTTATGATGGTTGCCCAACATATACCAATACGCCGCTAACGCCTGCCTGTAAGCGTGCGGCGGCAATGCGGTAGAATATATAAAGGGGCGGGCATAATTTGTTAAGTAGTTGCGTAGGGTGTTGCTGCCTAAAACAATAGCGCCATGGCTGGCTAATGCCTTGCCAAACGTATGCAGGCGGGCAAAGCATTTATCTTCTATACCTAAATGGTTAACCAGGCCTAAGCCTGTTTCGCCGACAAAACCTGTGGCATGCGCCTCGTCTACTATCAAAGCCGCATTGTGCAGCTCACAAAGCACCGCTATTTCTTCCAACAGGGCAAAGTCGCCATCCATAGAGTATACACTCTCTACCGACACAAAAACCTGCCCGTGGGCTTGTTTCAGTTTAGCTTCCAAATCGGCTAAATCGTTGTGCTTAAAAGCAATGTTGTTGGCCTTGCTCAGCTTTAGCCCATCGTGTATAGAGGCATGGACCAACTCGTCGTACAATATGGTATCACCCTCATCGGCAATGCAACCAAACAAGCCTAAGTTGGCATCGTAGCCGCTGTTAAATATCAGCCCTGCTTCGGCCTTGTGAATTTTAGCTATTTCCGCCTCTACCCCTTCGGCAATTTGGGTGTTACCCGCCAACAGGCGAGACCCTGTAGCGCCCGTCATATCATCCGGAAAATCAACCGTAAGCCTTAGTAAAAGCAGCTTGAATTTTTCATCGCGCGCAAGGCCCAGGTAATCGTTAGAGCAAAGGTCTACCAACCCATCGCCGGTGCGGAGTTTACGCAACAAGCCCCGCTCTGCACGCGATTGCAGTTTGTGGGATAATGTATGGTTGATTTGTTTGCTCATGATGTCCTCCCTCCCCTCGCTTCGCGAGGTACTCCCTCCAAAGGGAGATATTAGCTAGGCTGTTACTCCCACCCCAGTAGCCGCCTCAGCAGCTTTGGCTTTGCGGGCAGGGTCACCTTTAAAGGCTTCTTTAGCGGTTAAGCCTAGTATCTCAAACATCTGCATATCCTCGTCAAACTCAGGGTTTGGGGTGGTTAACAGCTTATCGCCTGCAAAAATAGAGTTAGCGCCTGCCATAAAGCACATAGCTTGGCCCGGAACACCCAATTGCATGCGGCCTGCCGATAAACGCACCGCCGATTTTGGCAATACAATACGGGCTGTGGCTACCATACGCACCATATCCCAAACGGGTACCGGTGGCTGGTCTTCCATAGGCGTACCTTCTACCGCAACAAGGGCGTTAATAGGTACACTCTCAGGCTGTGGGTTAAGGTTTACAAGGGTGTGCAACATACCTATACGGTCGTCAACACTCTCGCCCATACCAATAATACCCCCAGAACATACGGTCATACCGGCTTTGCGTACGTTTTTAAGTGTATCTAAGCGGTCGTCGTACGTGCGGGTAGAAATGATATTTGTATAATTTTCTTTTGATGTATCAATGTTGTGGTTGTAGGCATACAAACCGGCTTCGGCAAGGCGGGCGGCTTTCTCTTCATCCAGCATACCCAGGGTGCAGCATACTTCCATCTCCAGGCCATTAATGCCTTTTACCATTTCAATAACACGGTCAAAGTCGCGGTTATTGCGCACCTCGCGCCATGCAGCGCCTAAACACATACGCGACGCACCTGCATTCTTCGCACGGGTAGCCATTTCCATTACTTCATCAACCTGCATAAGTTTTTGCACCTTCACCTCGGTATTATAGCGTGCAGCTTGTGGGCAATAGGCGCAATCCTCCACACATCCGCCTGTTTTGATAGACAGTAGCGATGACACCTGCACCTCGCCGGCGGTATGGTGCTGGCGGTGTACGGTAGCGGCCTGGTAAACAAGCTCTAATAATGGGGTATTGTATATGTTAAGAATCTCTTCTTTAGTCCAATTGTGGCGTACTTCACTCATAAAAAACTATATTAATAGATAGCAAATGTAGCAAAAATAGCTGCTTATGCAGCCAACGTTATACCGCTGTAAACTAAAAAAATGGCAATAGTTTTGCATTTCAGTATTGAAAAACTATATTTCGGCTTAAATCTAACCAAGCATGAAAAAGTACCTGTTTACATTTTTACTTTTTTCGGTGGCTGTATTTGGCGCCTGCAAAAAAGATGACGATTGCGATGGAGATAACACCCCGCCTGCCAACTACCGCCCCATTATTATGGTGCATGGGTTTTTAGCATCGGGCGATACCTATGCAGGGCAAGCCATGCGCCTATCGAGCAACGGGTATGAGAATAACAAAATTTATGTTTTTGACTGGAACAGCCTAAACCAGGGCGCTAACACCAACGATTTGCTAGACCAGCTAATTGATAGCGTGTTAACAGCAACCGGTGCTTCGCAAGTTGATTTGGTAGGCCACTCGGCCGGTGGCGGGGTTGGCTTTAGCTATATAGGCGATAGCACACGCGCAGCAAAGGTTGCTCACTACATACATTTGGGCAGTAACCCGCAAAGCAGCGTGCCTGTTTATGGTGGCGATACGGTTAAAGTACTTAATATTTGGTCGGCGGCAGACTCTGTAGTTGCCGGGGGTAACATACCGGGAGCTACTAATGTAACCTTGCAAGGGGCAGACCATTACCAGGTGGCTACGTCAGAGCAAACGTTTACCGAATTGTTTAAGTTTTGTAACGATGGCAAAGCCCCTAATACAACTGCAATAACGCCCCAAACCACCATACAAATTGGCGGCAAATGCGTAACACTTGGCGAGAATGCGCCAATGGCAGGTGCTACGGTTAAAATTTATGCTGTAGATAACGCTACCGGCTTTAGGACTGGCACCCAGCCCGAGGCTACACTAACGGTAGACAGCAAAGGCAAATGGGGCCCTGTAAGTGTATCGGCTAACTTAACGTATGAGTTTGAAGTGGTAAGTGCCAACAGCGCCGACAGGGTTGTACACTATTACCGCGAAGGTTTTAAACGATCGAACTACCTGGTGTATTTACGCACCCTGCCACCGACAAACTCTATTGCGGGCTTTTTACTAAACGGCCTGCCTACCGACGATAATCAAAGTGTGGTAGCCTTTTTTGCATCGAGCCAGGCAGTAATAACAGGGCGTGATAATTTTAGTGTAAATAACACCAATCTGGCTATATCGCCTTTTGCCGATGCATCTAAAACCGCCATTGCCTATTTTATGTATGATGATGGTGACAATACATCAGAAGTAACACCTGTAGGCCTTTTTGGCCAGTTTCCGTTTTTAAACGGCGTAGATATGTTCTTTGCCACTACCCCAGCCCAAACCATTAGTTTACAGTTTAATGGCCGTACGCTAAATGTTCCTAACCTAAAATCGGGTACTGATGGAGTGATTGTAGCGGTGTTTGATTAATAATTTCGATACTTTCTTTACATTAAAAATCCCCGCCGCTGCTATGGTTGGGGATTTTTTTTGCCTATAACTTTATTTTTTTGAAGATGACGTAGGGGTACTTTGTTTTTGAATTGTCATAGCTGTATAAAACAAAAAACTATGTACAATTTTAAAAATTTCAAAACAGTATTTTTTGCCATAGCACTAGTAGCATTAATAAGCTTAGCAACATCGTGCGGCAAAAAGATTAATGGCTCGGGCAATGTAATTAGCCAAACACGTAATGTAGCCACCTTTACCAATATAGATATGGATGGCAGCTATAATGTAGTTGTTACGCAAGACACCTTTCAAAGCGTAGTGGTAAAAACCGATGATAACATTATGCCTGATGTAAAAACGGAAGTAAACAACGGCACGTTGCGTATATACTACAGCAACCACCACTGGAACTACGACCCTACGTTTATGACTGTCTACATTACCTCTCCGCATATTGAAGATTTAAACCTGTCGGGTTCGGGTAATATTACATCAGTAAATGAACTAACAGCTAACCACCCACAGTACACCATTAGCGGCAGCGGTAATATTAATGTGGCGGTAGATGCACAATCGCTGCGCACCAATATATCAGGCTCGGGCGATATTACATT
>JAIXUZ010000186.1 GCA_027483285.1 Bacteroidota bacterium | reverse complement strand
TAACTATTCGAGATAGTAATGAAAGACGAAAAGGCGGAAATTATTTGTATTGTGGATGATGATGAGGTGTATCAGTTTTCTGTAACCCGCACCATAAAGGCCGCTAATATTGTTAAGAAAATTTTGATTTTTTCGGACGGGGAGGAAGTGTTTGAGTTTTTGCAGGATAACATATCTAAAAAGGAAGAGCTGCCTGATATTATTTTCCTTGATATAAACATGCCGTATATGGACGGCTGGGAGTTTCTGGATTACTACACCAAGATAAAACCAAATCTGCCTAAGAAAATTACCGTGTATTTGGTTAGCTCATCGGTATCAGAAAAAGACCAGGTTAAGGCGCAAGCTATTTCTGATGTTAGCGACTATATTGTTAAGCCTATTACCATAGAAGACTTTAGGACAGCAATAGAGAAGTATTAATTCTATCTAAAATCTGACAACTCAAATCTGAGAGTTTACTATTACCGCATAGGCAATACATAGCCCTGCATATAGAGGCTGGTTTTGGCCGGGATTGTGTTTGCTGTGATAGTAACCGACTTTGATGATTGACGCTTGGCTTTTGCCTGTCCGCTGGTATTAAACACCACTACAATAGTTCCTGTTGCGCCCGGTTTAACAGGGCCCTTAGGCAGGGTAGGTACCATACAATCGCACGAGGCATCAACTTCTTTTATTACAAAATCGTATTTGCCGGTGTTTTTGAAGGTGAAGGTATGGGTGATGTTTTTGCCCTCTTTTACTGTACCAAAGTTATAGTCGGTCTTATCAAAAGCAATGGTGGTACTGTTGGTTTGTACCGAAACCAAATGCGATACGGCAAACACTAAAAGACCAATTGCCAACTTCATATTACTTCAGTTTCTCTAACACATCAATTGCAGCCTGGGGTAGTTCGGTACCCGGGCCAAAGATTAGTGTAACGCCTTCTTTATAAAGGTAGTCAAAGTCCTGTTCGGGGATAACGCCACCGGCAACAACCAAAATATCTTCGCGACCGTAGTTTTTAAGCTCGGCTATTAGCTGTGGGATAAGGGTTTTGTGCCCTGCAGCCAATGATGATACCCCTACGATATGAACATCGTTTTCTATTGCTTGTTTTGCTGCCTCGGCAGGGGTTTGGAATAGCGGGCCAATGTCTACATCGAAGCCCATATCGGCAAAGCCTGTGGCTATAACCTTAGCGCCACGGTCGTGCCCATCTTGCCCCATTTTAGCAATAAGAATGCGCGGGCGGCGGCCATTGGCTTTAGCAAATTTATCGGCCAGTTTAAGGGCCTTTGCAAAGTTTGTATTGTTTGGCATTTCTGACGAATATACACCTGAGATAGAGCGAATAACCGCTTTGTAGCGGCCAAACACTTTTTCGCAGGCGGTAGATATTTCTCCTAAGGTAGCTCGTTTAGCGGCAGCATCAACAGCCAGTTCCAGCAGGTTGCCTTTGCCCGTTTCTGCACACTTAGTAATAGCGGCTAAAGTTTTTTCAACAGCCTTGTTATCACGCGCTTTCTTGGTTTTATTTAAACGCTCTATTTGAGATTTACGTACCTTTTGGTTATCCACTTCCAGAATAGCCATTGGCTCTTCTTTCTCCAGCTTAAACTCATTCACGCCCACAATAATATCGCGGCCCCCATCAATCTTAGCCTGGCGGCGGGCTGCCGCTTCTTCAATCTTCATCTTGGGGAAGCCCGATTCAATAGCCTTGGTCATACCGCCCAGTTTCTCCACTTCCTCAATCAAACCCCATGCCTTTTCTACAAGCTGATTGGTAAGCCACTCAACATAGTATGAGCCTGCATACGGGTCGACAGCGCGGGTGATATTGGTTTCTTCCTGAAGGTATAACTGCGTGTTGCGGGCAATGCGGGCCGAAAAATCAGTAGGCAGGGCAATGGCCTCGTCTAACGAATTGGTGTGCAGCGATTGTGTGCCACCCAAAGCAGCCGACATTGCTTCTATACAGGTGCGAACTACGTTATTGTAAGGATCCTGGCGGGTAAGGCTCCAGCCTGATGTTTGGCAATGCGTACGCAACGCCATCGATTTATCATTCTTAGGGTTGAATTGCTTAACAATCTTAGCCCAAAGTAAACGCCCTGCGCGCATTTTGGCCACCTCCATAAAATGGTTCATGCCGATGCCCCAAAAGAAAGATAGGCGAGGGGCAAAGTCATCAATATCTAAACCAGCCTCGATACCCGTGCGCAAGTATTCCCAGCCATCGGCAAGGGTGTATGC
Source organism: Bacteroidota bacterium (assembly GCA_027483285.1). Taxonomy (GTDB): domain Bacteria; phylum Bacteroidota; class Bacteroidia; order CAMBQF01; family CAMBQF01; genus CAMBQF01. The sequence continues at coordinate 4,764 of JAIXUZ010000186.1, read as the reverse complement.
CAACTCAATATCAGCCCCGGCACCGGCTTCGTGTATATGGTAGCCCGATATGCTGATGGAATTGAATTTGGGCATGTGTTCTGATGTGTACTTAAATATATCGCCTACTATGCGCATAGATGCTGCGGGTGGATATATGTAGGTATTGCGCACCATAAACTCTTTTAAAATATCGTTTTGGATGGTTCCGCTTAGTTTAGCTAACGATACCCCCTGCTCTTGTGCAGCTACAATATAAAAGGCCATGATGGGCAGCACAGCGCCATTCATGGTCATAGATACCGACATTTCATCCAATGGGATGCTATCGAACAGTATCTTCATATCCTCCACACTATCAATAGCAACGCCTGCTTTGCCAACATCGCCAACCACCCGCTCGTGGTCGCTGTCGTACCCGCGGTGCGTAGCTAAGTCGAACGCTACCGACAAGCCCTTTTGGCCTGCCGCTAAGTTTTTACGGTAAAAGTTATTGCTCTCTTCGGCGGTAGAAAACCCTGCGTACTGGCGTATAGTCCACGGCCTAACGGCAAACATGCTGGCGTAGGGGCCGCGCAGATAGGGGGCAAGCCCTGCTGCAAAATCAAGGTGCTTAAGGCCTTTAAGGTCTGCCTTGCTGTAAGTGTTCTTTTGTTCAACATCCTCGTTGCCCTGCCAGGTTTTGGCTTTTACTTTGCCTTGTTTGGCAGGCTTAATGGTGAGTGGTATTTTGGTGAAATCGGGTTTCATTTATTCGCGGATAAAAATCCCCCGTTTTGACTTACCAGTCAAAACACCCCCTTTATAAAGGGGGAACCTTAAATAGGAGGGTAAGGCAAAAGTAAGGAAATTTTACCACCCCCTGCCCTCCTAAGATAGGAGGGGGTAAAAACGTTACCATGGTGTTTTCTATAGAGATTTAACTCCTACGGAGTTTAGTATAATAAAATCCCACGTCGTCTGACTACCTTCAGAAGACACTCCCTTTTTAAAGGGAGAACTTTAAAAGATGCTGATAAAATAAAAACCATAGTAAAACGTTATTTTTCTAAATTCGCAGCTTAACTAATTAGGATAACATAGGTAGAATGAACAACTACAAACTATTAAACAACGTTTTCGGCTGGCTTGCTTTTGTTATAGCAACTACCGTTTACCTACTTACAATGGAACCTACCGGCAGTTTTTGGGACTGCGGTGAATTTATTTCGGCAGCATTGAAACTGGAAGTAGGCCATCCACCGGGGGCGCCTATGTTTATGCTTATGGGCCGCATTGCCACTTTGTTTGGCAACAGCGCCGACCCTGCAAGCTACGCACGTATGGTTAATGCCTTATCGGGCATTTGCAGTGGCTTTACCATTTTGTTTTTGTTTTGGACCATTACCGCAATGGCCAAAAAGCTGTATACCGAAAACAACAACGAACAACTTACCCAGGGTAACATATTCGCCATAATGGGTGCAGGTTTGGTTGGCGCGTTGTGCTATACTTTTTCTGACACGTTCTGGTTTTCGGCCGTAGAGGGCGAGGTTTACGCTACATCGTCAATGTTTACCGCACTTACCGTGTGGCTAATTATGAAGTGGGACGAGCGTGTTGCCGAAGGTGATGCCCGTGCCGACCGCTACCTGGTGCTTATTGCTTATGTAGTTGGTATAGCCATTGGTGTCCATTTACTTAACTTACTATGTATCCCCGCTATTGCTTACATCTACTACTTCCGTAAGTATAAAAACACTACCCAAAAGGGCTTTATAGTAGCCGGTATTGTTGGCTTTTTATTGCTGATGTTTGTTCAGTACGGTATTATCCCGGGCTTTATCAGTCTAGCTGCCTTCTTTGAGAAAGGCTTTGTTAATACCCTTAAAATGCCGTTTGACTCGGGTATGACTTTTTACCTGTTGTTACTTGCAGGCTTATTAACCTTTGGTTTGATATACACTAAACGCAAAGGTTTGGTTAACTGGAATACCGTTATCCTTTCGCTTACTGTTATTATGATAGGTTACTCTTCTTATGCAGTAATCCTTATCCGCTCTAACGCTAAAACGCCAATGAACGAGAACGACCCATCGAACACGTTCTCTATGCTATCGTACATTAACCGCGACCAATACGGCCAACGCCCATTGTTTTACGGACAATACTACAACACCCCGCTTGATAAAGAGAAACGCTATACCGATGGTAAGCCTGTTTACTTTAAAGACGTTAAAAACAAAAAGTACAGCGTATCTGACGATGCTAAAAACTCTGTGCCAAACTTTGACGATAAAGGCTGTACCTATTTTCCCCGTATGTGGAGCTCTGAGCATGCTGCATCGTATATGAACTGGATTGGCATGCCTCCATCAGCCAAAAACAAAAAACCATCGTTTGGCCAAAACATTGGCTTTATGATAAACTACCAGATGGGCTGGATGTGGTGGCGCTACTTTATGTGGAACTTTGCCGGCCGCCAAAATGATATACAAGGAACCAGCGGCCCGCTAGAGGGTAACTGGCTATCGGGTATCGGCTTTTTTGATAGCTGGCGCCTAGGCAACCAAAGCAATTTGCCTGAAAACTTATCGAACAACAAAGGCACAAACAAATACTTCTTACTACCATTCTTACTAGGTATACTAGGCCTTGTATTCCATTTTAGGAAAGACAAGAAAACCGCGTGGGTAGTGCTATTGCTATTACTATTCCTTGGTGTGTTGATTAACGTCTTCTTAAACCCAACGCCGCAACAACCCCGCGAGCGCGACTATGCCTATGTAGGCTCGTTTTACGCATTTGCCATATGGGTAGGTTTTGGTGTACTTGGTTTATACGACTGGTTGCGCCGCTACAGCGCGCAAAACATTGCAGCTGTTGGTGCTACATCATTAAGCTTACTGGCTGTGCCGGTAGTAATGGCTAACCAAAACTGGGATGACCACGACCGCTCTAAACGTTTTACATCGGCCGACTTTGCTAGAAACTACTTAGACTCTTGTGCGCCAAACGCCATACTGTTTACCAACGGTGATAACGATACCTTCCCGCTATGGTATGTGCAGGAGGTAGAAGGCTACCGTACCGATGTACGCGTAGTTAACTTAAGCCTGCTGAACACCGACTGGTATATTAACCAGTTGAAACGTAAAGCTTATTTAAGCGATGCCGTACCGTTTACCATGGTGGAAGATGATTACCGCCAGGGTACCCGCGATGCTGTGCTTATTATGGACAACAACAGGGAAGATGATTCTACCTACGTTGACATAAACGTGGCCCTTAAGCAGATTATGAGCAAGGACCTGTACCGTGTACCTGATGGCCAGGGCTACAACTATTTCAGGAGTTCTCACCTATACATTCCGGTTGATAAGCAAACCGTAGTTGCTAACGGAACAGTACCAGCAAACCTTGCAGACAGGGTTGCCCCAATACGTTGGGACCTATCAGACAAAGGTGTACTGTACAAAAAAGACATGATGATACTTGACCTTTTGGCTACCAACAACTGGAAACGCCCGGTATACTTTGCTATAACAGTAGGCGATGAAAGCTACTTAGGTTTAGAGCCATACTTCCAACTGGAAGGTTTAGCATACCGTGTAATACCAGTTGAGCGCGAGTCGCCTGACGGGCAAATTGGCGCTGTGGCTACCGACATTATGTACAAAAACCTGGTTGAGAAATTCCATTGGGGTAACATGAATGACCCTGACGTTTACCTGGACGAGACCAACCTGCGTATGACCATGAACTTCCGCAACAACTTCTCTAGGCTTGCTGCAGCCCTTTTAACCGAAGGCAAACGCGACCAGGCTAAGAAAGTGCTAGACCGTTGCTTAGAAGTGATGCCTGATAACACCGTGCCATACAACTACTTTGTATTGCCTATTGCCAACCTGTACTACGAACTGGGCGACAAACAAAAAGCCAACGAGATACTTAGCAGGTTGAAAAAGCTGACAGGTGATGAACTGGCTTACTACAAAACGTTAGGCCCATCGTTTAAAAGCGCCATAAGCAACACGGTAAAACGTACCAGCGAGATTTACAAACGCATAATGTACCTTGATGAGATGTTTAAGAAAAGGGATGCTATGGGTGATGCCACAGGCCCTAACCAAGACCTATCTAACCAAGATGTACAAAAAGCGCCGGTAGATAGCCCTGCACAAATGGCAGGCGACCAAAAACAGCCTACAAAGACTAACTAAAGTACATTGAAACTGTATACAATAACCCCGCCCCAATGGCTTAAACTGCTATACGGGCGGGGTTTTTTATGGGCGGTAAAAACCAATAATAAAGAGGTTTATTTAACCTTTGATGATGGCCCGCAGCCAGGGGTTACCAATTGGGTATTAGACCTGCTGAAGGAGTACAACGCCAAAGCCACCTTTTTTTGTATCGGCCATAATGTTGCCCAATACCCTGAGCTGTATGCACGCATACAGGCCGAAGGCCATACTATAGGCAACCATACCTACAACCATATAAACGGGCTAAAGAGCAGTAATGCCGGTTACTATGCTAACATTCAAAAAGCCAAAGAACTTATAGATAGCCACCTTTTTCGCCCGCCGTATGGCAAGCTGCGCTGGTGGCAGGCACAGTGGGTTAAACGCAACTTTAAACCGGTTATGTGGTCGGTGCTGGCAGCCGATTGGGACCAGGCTGTTACGCCTGAAGAATGTTTTACCAATGTAGCAAGCAATACTACCAATGGGGCTATTATTGTTTTTCACGATAGCCTGAAGGCCGAAACCAACTTACGCGCTACGCTGCCAAAGTACCTGG
>JAIXUZ010000075.1 GCA_027483285.1 Bacteroidota bacterium | reverse complement strand
GAAGCGCCTTTAACCAACCTTGCTAAGGGCATTTACTTTTTGCGCATTAACCAAACTGCTAATTATAAGGTGGTGGTTAGATAAATAACAGTAGACATTGAAAATAAAAATCCCCGCTCTCTCAGGCGGGGATTTTTATTTTAGTGATCCCAAAGGGACTCGAACCCCTGACCGTCTGCTTAGAAGGCAGATGCTCTATCCAGCTGAGCTATGGGACCAGTATGGGGTGCAAAAATAGTATTTCCCTATTGATTGGGCGTAATATTTTTCATTTCGGTCAGCCATTGCTTACCAATTCAGCTTTTAAGTAGTGTTTTGCCAGCCTGCACACTCCTGGTTTTGTGTTATATTTGAACCTGATTTTGCCATCAGTAAAAATTATGAGAAATTACTTATTCTCCATATTTCTAATGGTTACTTGCTTTACTTTTGGACAAAACACCAGGCAAATAACCATTAAAGGCAACTTTACCCAACTTCCACAAGGAGGGCACTTACAGGGAATTCAATTGTATCAAAGTGGAGGCCAAAATTATATTTTTGTTTCAGGAAGTTCTAATGATTTTGCATACTATTTTGTGGCAAAAGGTATTAGCGATACACTATATTACTTAGCCTATATCCGCAAGATGTTAAATAAGCCTTTTAAACATGCCGGAGGGTTTCAAATTGCCGGGCATTATTTGGTTGTTGGTGTAGAGGATGATGATGCAAAAGATTCGTCTAAAGTGTTGGTTTATAATATTTCCAACCCAGGAATAAGCGATACCACTACTGCAGCATTTTTTTTACGTGGAGGTATTTTTAAAGAAAGCACTGCTGGCGCGGTAGGTGCAATGCTTAAGGGCGATACATTAATTGCCGCCATAGCATCGTGGGATGCAATGACCATTGATGTGGTTCATTTTTATTTTGATAAAACAACTAAGGGTATTACAACTCAAAAACACATTGCTAAATGGAATATGAGTAGTAATGTGGGCTGGAATGCATACCAGTCTATTAATTTATACTGGGTCGATAAAAGTGAAATAATATTTGTAGGTACGGGGGCAAAAAATGGGGAACAGATTGTTGATGTATACAACATTAAGCCCTTAGCTAATAATAATTGGCAATGGATTAAAACTAGCAGCCCCGCTGTTGATTTTACCGCACAAAGTTTGCGCTACGCTGGCGGAACAGGTATGTACAATAATAAGTTAACTGTGTTTGCTACGCCTGCAAAAACAGGCAATAAAGAGGTCAAAATAGCATTTCAGGTCATTGATTAATAAAGATATTTATGACTATAGGTTCATTGTTTAGTATCCACACTGTAGCTGAATTACCAGTTACCATTTGTACCGATGTGGATTTAAATACTATTAATAATATTGAGGTGGTTTCTACCCAATTGCCTATGGGTATGTTTGTTGCATTGGCATACAACGGAGCATTTTTTGAGGCGGCTTTTGTATCAAACCTATCGGATTTTTTATTGCAAATGCAGCAAAAGTATACCAATGCACGCTTTACAGTAAACAACCCACACTTACAAAGTATTGTTGAAAGCCTGTTTAAACCTGAAATATATAGCACATTATCACCTGTTACTATTCTACTTAGCGGTACCCCTTTTCAATTAAAAGTATGGAATGAGCTGCTTAAAATACCTTTTGGCAAAACAATAGCGTATAATGACATTGCTATTAAACTCGATGATAAAAACGCATCACGTGCTGTTGGAACAGCTGTAGGGCAAAACAAAATAGCCTACTTAATACCATGCCACAGGGTAATTGCCAAAAATGGCAAACTAAGCAATTTCAGGTGGGGCATTGAACGTAAAAAGCAATTGCTTGCCTGGGAATATACCTACTAAGACCTTGGTGCAGAGCGGCGTTTACGCTTTTGAGGTGTTACAAAGTTAAATTCCGAAGAGTCTCCTGTACGGTATAATATCTGCTTGATAGACAAGAAGTGGATAAACAAAAAGAATGGAACTATAAAAGTTTGCAACCAGATAAAAGGAAACTGTATGGCTAGCCTGTTAGGCACATCATTTTCAAACAAAAACAACGGGCCTTCTGTAGATAATAGGGAGGTGATGATAAAGGCAATTAATGATAAAGCGCCCAAAATATTCCAAACCAGCGCAAGCCTTATTGGCCACTCCTTACTTTTAAAGCATCGGTAAGCTACAAATGGGGCTGAAAGGCCAAATACAATATCAAAATTAAATCCTTCAAGCGTCATTTGCTTAGGCACAATACCATCTATAAACATAAACCAAAGCATTAACTCTATGAAAACCCTTATAAAATGAATGTTTACAAACCACTGTTTGGTCATCTTCATAATAACCTTGGTAAGTTTACCCGAATTGTATAGGTAATAAACACTAATTAGGGGCAAAATAACCCCTATGGTGCTACTAAGAAAAGGGAGGTAGCGCTTAGGGAAGAAATCTACAAAAGATATAAACCCGGTAAGTAGCAACCAGCCTACCATAACAAAAACGGCTGCATAGCCTGTATACCTAACAGAGGAGCTTGAATAGCGCATACGGCGCATGCCTAACCTAAGCCCCCTGTAGGTTAAACCCACCAATAAGGATGTTATTGTTAGCAGTAAAACTGCAGCTACTGCAATTACAGATATTTCTCCCATGCTGTAAAAATAGAAAAAGGCACCTATTATTAGATGCCTTTTTAAATATTAATACTAAGATTAAACTTATTACTCAGCAACTACTTCAAAAGAAACAGCTGATTGTATGTCTTTGTAAATTTTAACTTTAGCAGTGTAAGTACCAAGTGCTTTGATATGGTCCTCATCAATAGTGATGTTTTTACGGTCAATATCATAACCTGCTTTTTTAAGGGCTTCAGCTATTTGGATGGTGTTAACCGAACCAAATATTTTACCACTGTCGCCAGCTTTAGTACCTATTTGCAAAGTAACGTCTTTCAATGCTTCAGCTGTTTTAGCAGCTTGTTCACGTATTTTTGTTTCTTTACCTGCACGTTGGCGTAAATTTTCAGCATGCACTTTTTTAGCACTTTCGGTAGCTAGTATAGCCTGACCTTGGGGAATTAAGAAATTGGCCCCGTAGCCGTCGCGAACTTTAACTACATCATCTGTGTAGCCAAGGTTTTTCACGTCTTGTTTTAAAATAATTTCCATTTTAATTAATTGCTTGGGGGTTTAACGTTATTTCATTAAGTCGGCTACGTAAGGCATTAAGGCCAGGTGGCGAGAACGCTTGATAGCTTGTGATACTTTACGTTGGTATTTTAACGATGTACCTGTTAAACGGCGTGGTAAAATTTTACCCTGCTCATTAACAAACTTTAAAAGGAAATCAGGGTCTTTGTAATCAATATACTTAATACCGCTTTTCTTAAAACGGCAGTATTTCTTTTTACGTACCTCAGATGCCTGAGGGGTTAAATAACGGATTTGTGGATCTGCTGCCATGTTATTGTTCGTTTACGGTTTCTTCTTTTTTCTTCTTATTCTTTTTACCGAAGCCTTCTTTGCGACGTTTTTCTGCATAAGTTACAGCGTACTTGTCTAAAGAAACGGTTAAAAAACGTAAAACGCGCTCGTCGCGGATAAACTCCACTTCTAGCTTTTGGACCAGATCGCCGTTATCGGCAGTGTACTCAAACAAATGGTAAAAACCAGTTGTTTTCTTGTTGATAGGATAGGCTAACTTGCGTAAGCCCCAGTTTTCTTGGTGCACAAAGGTGCCACCATTTTCTTTAAGGAAGGTTTCAAACTTCCCAACCGTTTCCCTCATCTGATCATCAGACAAGACGGGAGTCATAATGAAAACGGTTTCGTACTGTTTGCTCATTTTTAAACTTTAGTTTATTTTTAAGGGCTGCAAATATAGTAATTATTTGAATATATTAACATATCAACCTGTTCATTTTACTTTTTTATCCTAATTGCAATATATAATATAGCTTTGCGTCATTACTATTACTGTGAGTATACAATCATTAAATCCGATAAGAATAGAGGCCCAAAGTTGTTTTGCGAGCATAATATGCTCGCCTACACCAAGCTTATCTATATCGGTAGAAATTTTTCAGTCGTATAAGCAATTACCACCGGCCTGGGATGTGATGTTACCTGCAGGACATAAACTTAAAACAGCTAACCTTGCTTATATTGAAGATAGTAACATTGACAACCTGACCCACTACTACGGGGTTTTAACTGTTAATGGAGCCATGGTTGGCGGCATGTACCTACAGCGCCTTGCCGTTAATAAAAACCACTACCCAGATTTTTCAAACACAGGCACTATTGCGGGGCATGTATATAAAACAGTATCAAAACGCAGCTACGGCTTGTTGGTAGCTGGCAACCTTTTCTACACAGGGTTTCCTTCATACTGGTTCAATAATCAGGCAATTAGTGCCGATATATTTTACAAAGCATTTAAGCAATCTGTCAATAAGTTACTATCTGCCACAAATTCATCTGCTTTAATGCTTAAAGATGTTGATGGGCAGCTAAAAAAACAACTAGAAACAAAAAATTGGGGCTTTAGCCACATGGGCGAGGATATTTTTATGGAAATGGCCTTGAATCCAGAATGGAAAACGTTTGATGACTACACCAAAAGCTTAACTAAAAAATATGTAGCCCGAATAAAAAAAATGCAGGAAGGGCGCAGGGAACTTGCTATACGCCAACTAAACCTTGCCGAAATTGAAGCGTATTTACCGGATATAGAACGCCTGTACCTTGATGTTTGCAGCCATTCTTCAGTAAAAATAGGGATGCTGAATGGAGCCTATTTTTTAAATATGAAGAAAGCATTGGGCGAAAAGTTTGAGGTTTGGGGATGGTTTAAAGGAGATGAAATGATGGCTTTTACTACATCGGTAATAGAAAACGGAGATTATGAGGTTTACTATATAGGGTATTCTGAAGCCAATAATAAAGCCTATTGCATTTATCCTAATATACTATTACACAGTGTTGAACGAAGCATCTTATTGCAGAAAAAGACGTTAAAATTAGGTCGCACAGCATTGGAAGCTAAAGCAATTATAGGCTGCAAACCTGTTTATCTTGACAATTACATCAAACTAAAAAGTAAACCTATGCAACTGGGTTTAAAATATATGCTTAAAGTCTTTGCCACAGAACGTGGCAAAGAGTGGAAAAAGCGTAATCCTTTTAAGGCCTAGGTATCAACAAAACAAAGGCATAGTCATACTTATTAACACGCTTGGCAAAGTGGCTTATTATAGCTACATTTGCGTGAAATTGCAATAGCCTTATGACCCTTACTAGTACTAACTCAGCAGCGAAGCCGAGGGTTTCGCAAATGGCAGAAAATTTAATCGGCTCGGAAATCATCCGTATAGCCGCAGAAATTAACGAGTTGATGAAACAGGGTCAAAAGGTGTATAACCTTACTATTGGCGACTTTGATTCGAATATCTTCCCTATTCCTGAATTACTTAGGGAGGAAATTAAATTAGCGCTGGATAATAACCAGACAAACTACCCTGCCGCCAACGGCATGTTAGAACTGCGTACAGCTGTTGCCCACTTTTTACAAAGGGTTCAAGGTGTTACGTTTGATACCGAAGAGATTTTAATATCAGCCGGCGCCCGCCCGCTGATTTACTCATTATACATGGCTGTTATTGACCCCGGCGATGCGGTAATATTCCCTACCCCATCGTGGAACAATAACCACTATTGCCACCTTTCGGGTGCCAGGCCAATAATGATTGAAACACGCGCCGATAATAACTTTATGCCTACGGCCGATGAAATTCGCCCATATATACAAGAGGCTACATTGTTGGCATTATGCTCTCCGCTAAACCCAACCGGCACTACCTTTACTAAAGAAGGGCTCGAAGCTATTTGCGATTTGGTGGTAGAAGAAAACAACCGTCGCGGCCCAAAAGAAAAACCGTTGTATCTAATGTACGACCAAATTTACTGGGCACTTACCTATGGCGAGACAAAACATTATGACCCTATTAGCCTGCGCCCCGAACTGCGTGACTATACCGTTTTTATAGATGGTCTTTCTAAAACCTTTGCAGCTACAGGTGTTAGGGTTGGCTGGTCTTTTGGCAGTAAATACATTATCGATAAAATGAAATCGATATTGACCCACGTTGGTGCATGGTCGCCAAAAGCAGAGCAAATTGCAACAGCCAAATTCCTTAAAAACGATGCTGCGGTTGATGCTTATCTTGAAAATTTTAAAGATGAGTTAAACTACAGGTTGGTTGAGTTTTACAAAGGCTTTTCAGCACTTAAAGCCGAAGGTTTTAAAGTTGATGCAATATCGCCACAGGCTGCTATATACCTTACTGTTAAGTTTGATTTACACGGTATGAAAAAGGCTGATGGTAAAATATTAGAAACTACAAAAGACATTACATCGTACCTGCTAAACGAGGCTAAACTGGCCATTGTTCCTTTCTATGCATTCGGCTCAGGCGATAACTCACCATGGTACCGCATATCAGTTGGGGTAAGCAAAAAAGAAGAAATAGATTCTATTATTGAAAACTTACGCAGTGCGTTAGCCAAATTATCATAAGCCCAATGCCACACAATTATTGTATTATAATGGCTGGCGGCGTTGGTAGCCGCTTTTGGCCTTTAAGCAAAACGCAAAAGCCAAAACAGTTTTTAGATATTCTGGGCACAGGTAAATCGCTTTTGCGTATGACCTACGAGCGATTTGTAAAAATTATGCCTTCTGAATGCATTTATGTTGTTACCAATAACGATTACTTGGAACTGGTAAAAGAAGAGCTCCCGGAAATGGCGGTATCGAACATTATTTGCGAGCCTGCCCGCCGTAATACCGCGCCCTGCATAGCATATGCCAGCTATAAAATTAGTTCTATAGACCCCGATGCCATTACTGTAGTTACCCCATCGGACCACCTTATACTTAACGAGGATGTTTTTCTTGATAATATAAAACTGGGCTTAGAGAGTGCTACAACTACAGATAGCTTAATGACTATCGGAATAAAACCTACCCGCCCCGATACCGGCTATGGCTACATACAGTTTAGCACTAAACCAATTGAGGGGTTAGATAGCTCTATAAAAAAAGTAAAAACCTTTACTGAAAAACCTGAGCTTGAACTGGCCAAGGCATTTGTAGATAGTGGCGAGTTTGTTTGGAATGCAGGCATTTTTATTTGGTCGCTAAAAAATATTTTGGCCGCTTTTAATGAATACCTGCCTGAGGTTAACGACCTGTTTAAAGAAAACCTGAATGCCTACAACACCAATAAAGAGTGGGATTATATCCGCCAAACGTATTTGGTTTGCCCCGCAATTTCTATTGATAACGGCATATTAGAAAAAGCAACAAATGTACTTGTAATTGAAGCCGGCTTTGGCTGGAGTGATTTAGGCACCTGGGGTTCAGTATATGAGCAAACCAAAAAAGATAAAGCAGGCAATGCTGTTATTGGCAAGCACGCTATGTTTTATGAGTCGGGCAACAATATGGTACGCATGGATAACGATAAACTTGTAGTAATACAAGGCCTTGAAGGGTATATTGTTATTGATACAGAAAGCACCCTTTTAATTTGTAAAAAAGAGGAAGAGCAGGAGATTAAAGAGATAGTAAACCAGGTTAAAATTGAAAAAGGCGAGGAATTTGTCTAACCGTTAATCACTCTTATTTCCTGGTATGGCCTAAGGTTACTTTTAAAATAAGTAATCTTTTCATGGGTCTTATTGTTAATAATTCTATACTAAACTTATAAAAGCTAAAACGAATTGCACAAAATTTGCATTATCACATTTAGCATTCATTTAGCCTTAAAAAACATTGAAAAAAGCAGCGCTTTTAGTTTCGTTTATACTGACAATAGTCTTAATAAAAACTACCATTTCTTGGAAAGGTGGGCCATTGCCAAGCAGGCCGGGTACACCGCCCGTTGTAAACGATAAAGTTGAGCCTGCATTTTTATTTGAAAATGCCAAGTGGGCAGATTCTACGTTAAAAACCATGACGCCAGATGAGCGTATTGGGCAGTTGTTTATGGTTGCTGCCTTTAGCAATAAAGACCAGGCACATATTAACCATATTACTAACCTGATTAAGAACTATAAAATTGGTGGCCTTTGCTTTTTCCAGGGTGGGCCAGAGAGGCAGGTTAAGTTAACCAACCTTTACCAATCGCAGGCTAAGGTGCCGTTGTTTATTTCTATTGATGGAGAGTGGGGCTTATCTATGCGCCTGGACAGTACGGTACGTTACCCACGCCAAATGATGTTGGGTGCTATACAAAACGATAGCCTTATATACGAAATGGGTGTAGACATTGCCCGACAGTGTAAACGCATCGGCATCCACGCCAACTTCTCTCCGGTGGCCGATGTTAATAACAACCCGAATAACCCGGTTATCAATACCCGGTCGTTTGGTGAGGATAAAATGAATGTGGCCCGTAAGTGTATTGCTTATATGAAAGGCCTGCAGGATAACCGCATTATGGCAACAGCCAAGCACTTTCCGGGCCATGGTGATACAGATAGCGATTCACACAAATCGTTACCAACCATTACCCACAACCGCAAGCACCTTGATAGTTTAGAGCTTTATACTTTCCGCCAGATGATTGACGCAGGTGTAGGAAGTATAATGGTTGCCCACCTTTCAGTTCCTGCTTTAGATTCTACTAAAACAGCTTCGTCTATTTCTAAGCCCATTATTACAGATTTGCTTAAGAACGACATGGGTTTTAAAGGCTTAGTTTTTACTGACGCATTAAATATGAGAGGTGTTGCCTCTAACAATACACCCGGCTTTGTTGATGTAAAAGCTTTACTGGCAGGTAACGATATACTCTTGTACCCAGAAGATGTTCCAACAGCTATCGACCAGATAAAAAAAGCCATTGCCGACAAGAAGATAAGTCAACAGGATATTGACGACCGTTGCAAAAAAATATTATTGGCTAAAAAATGGTTTGGCTTGGATAAGCGTAAGCCTATCAGCCTTAAAAACCTTAATGCCGACCTTAACAACGTAAACAGTGAATTGCTGAACTACAAACTAGCCGAAGGTGCTATAACACTGGCTATTAATAAAGACAGCATTATCCCTTTCCGAAGGTTAGATACGTTGAAAATAGCTTCTGTGGCTATTGATGGTGCTACAGGTAACGTGTTCCAAACCAACCTGAAGAATTACGCACCTGTAAAGTGCTTTACCCTGGCTGAAGATGCCGCAACGGCTGCATCGCCGCTTATTGCCGACTTGGCTAATTACAATACTGTTATCATAAGCCTGCATAACCCAAAGCGCTCATTCTCAAAAAACACTGTTATTACAGACAATGTTGCCGCTTTTATTAAGCAGGTTGAGAAGAAGAGCAAAGTTGTTACCGTGGTATTTGCAAACCCTTATAGCTTAAGCAAGTTAACTCCTACCAAAAACACAGCTGCGGTTGTTATGGCTTATGAGGACAGCAAATTTACCCAAAGTATGAGTGCTCAAGCCTTGTTTGGTGGTATAAGCGTTAGTGGAAAACTACCTGTAACAGCATCTACATGGTTTAAATCTGGCCAGGGCGAAGCTACCGGAAAGCCTATCCGCTTTAAATATACTATACCCGAAGAACTGAATATTAAAACCAAAGACATTAATAAAATTGACTCGCTAGCTAAAAACTATATTAAGCAAGGCGCTTTCCCCGGCTGTGTGGTTTTAGTAGCTAAAGACCAAAAGGTTTTTTATTCAAAAGCCTTTGGTAGCCATACCTACGCAGGTGGTATAAAAGAACAGCCCGATGATATATTTGATATTGCATCGGTAACCAAGATTATGGCTTCTACCATATCGCTGATGAAACTGGCCGGCGAAGGTAAGTTTGATGTAAATAAGCGCCTTGAAGATTACCTGCCTGAATTGAAAGGCACTAACAAAGGCCCGTTAAAGAACATTGACATACTTACCCACCAGGCACGCTTACAACCATGGATACCATTCTTTAAAAAGACACTAAGCGGCTCAGGGTACGTTGATGCTATATACAGCACCACCAAAACAGGAGAATTCACCTTAAAGGTTGCTGATGATATGTACATGCGTAAAAGCTATGTGGATACTATTTACAAAGCGATTATTGAATCTCCGTTGCTTTCAGAATCGGGATATAAATACAGTGATATGGGTTATTACCTGTTTAAGCTGATAATAGAAAAAGAAACAGGCATGGCATTGCCCGATTTTCTTAACACTACGTTTTATAAGCCATTGGGCTTAGAAACAATGGGCTTTAACCCTTTAGAACGTTTTGAAAAAGACCGTATAATACCTACTGAAAACGATAAGATATTCCGCCACCAGCAAATACACGGTTATGTTCACGACCAGGGCGCAGCCATGATGGGCGGTGTATGTGGCCATGCCGGTATATTTTCTGATGCAAACGACCTAGCCATCATTCTGCAAATGCTTTTAAATAAAGGCGTATACGGTGGTGTAAGATATTTAAACGAAGATGTGGTAAAAGAATTTACCAAGTGTCAGTTTTGCAAAAATAACCGCCGTGCTATTGGGTTCGATAAGCCATCGCCTCCGGGAGAAGCAGGCCCTACATGCGATTGTGTTTCGATGTCAAGCTATGGCCACCAAGGCTTTACCGGTACACAGGTTTGGGCCGACCCTGATAACAATACTGTTTATATATTCCTATCAAACAGGGTTTACCCTGATGCTGAAAACAAGAAGATAAACAGCTTAGGCGTGCGCTCAAACATTCAGGAGGCTATTTACGATGCCCTACCCAGTGTTGTGCCGCAGGGTAGCACTAATTAGTCAAACAGCCCTCCACTACCCTCTTTTTCGTATAAGTATACCGGCACAGGTATGTCTAAGCCGCAACGTTCGTTTATACGTTGAATGGTGTACTTAATCAACTCAGG
>JAIXUZ010000017.1 GCA_027483285.1 Bacteroidota bacterium | reverse complement strand
CCTACAAAGATTATTACTGGATGATGGAGTTTACCGAAAAAATGATGGAGCGCGTAGCCGTTGCATTACACGGCACTACTGAGGTTCAGACCGGTGATAAGATCATCAGCTAGAAAGCGCCATTTAAACGCGTATCTATTCACGAAGCGATTAAGGAACACACAGGCTTTGATGTAGCCGCTATGGACGAAGACGGCCTGCGTGGCGTGTGTAAAGAACTACACATAGAAACCGATGCCAGCATGGGCAAAGGCAAACTGATTGACGAAATTTTTGGCGCTAAATGCGAGGGCAACTACGTACAACCTACCTTTATTATTGACTACCCTGTAGAGCTTAGCCCGCTGACTAAAAAGCATCGCGAGCATGCAGGTTTGGTAGAGCGTTTTGAGCTGATGATAAACGGCAAAGAAATGGCCAACGCCTACAGCGAGCTTAACGACCCTATTGAGCAGCGCGAACGCTTTGAGGAGCAAGCAAAACTAATGGAGCGCGGCGATGACGAGGCCATGTTTATCGATCATGATTTCCTTCGTGCGCTGGAGTACGGCATGCCCCCAACATCGGGTATTGGTTTTGGTATAGACCGTATTGCCATGCTTATGACCAACTCGCCCTCTATTCAGGATGTGCTTTTATTCCCGCAGATGAGGCCGGAAAAGGTAGCTGAAGTAAAGAAGGAAGAGGAGAAAGCGTAAGAATTACTCCCCCTCGTGGCCGTCTTCGGTAGAACGCCCTGAGCAGTGTTTAATAAAGTTGTTAGTGGTAAATGCAGGTTTTGATGCTTTTGTTTGAAAAGGTTGCTTTTAGCTGCTTGCGTATTTTTTATGGCCTCAACTTATTAACATTATCTTGCTAATTGTACTAAAGTTTTAGTTTTGCACATTCCAATTAAAAAATTTCAGAAGCAGTTAATACATACTATTAAAGTTTATGGGCGAAAAATCTACCGCTAAACACATAGCCGTTGCGGGTAACATAGGCTCAGGTAAAACAACCCTTACAGGTTTACTATCTAACCACTATAAATGGGAAGCGCATTACGAAGATGCCGACGAAAACCCATACCTGAATGATTTTTACGAAGACATGCAACGTTGGTCGTTCAACCTGCAGATATACTTTTTAAACTCGCGCTTTAACCAGGTACTGCAAATACGCAACGGCAAAAAAGCTGTTGTGCAAGACCGCACTATTTACGAAGACGCCCACATTTTTGCACCCAACCTGCACGCTATGGGCTTAATGACTACTCGCGACTTTGATAACTACTCTCAGCTTTTTGGCTTAATGTCATCGCTTATTGGCCCTCCCGATTTACTTATTTACCTGCGTGCCAGCGTACCAACATTGGTTAGCCAGATACAAAAGCGTGGCCGCGAGTACGAAAACTCTATACGCTTAGATTACTTGCGCCGCCTTAACGAACGTTACGAGGCCTGGATTAGTGAGTATACCGGCGGTAAACTGCTGATTATAGATGTGGACGAGAATAAGTTTATTGAAAACCCTGAGCATTTGGGGCAGGTAATTACTAAAATAGACGCTGAATTACACGGCCTGTTTTAGGCTGCCAATAACCATATTTATTTAAGCCGTGGCATTTTTGCTGCGGCTTTATTGTTGTATATTGTTGCAAAGTGTTTGCAGATCATTAGGTTAACTTTTTTGCCTGGTTTGTTTTTATGGTGTTTTAGCTACACATCAAAAAATTGTTAAAAAACTATTGTTTACTAACAATTAATAATAACTTTGTAAAAACAACTGTAAACTTTTATTTAGAAATGAAAAAAATATTTACCACAGTATTGGCTTTAACAACAGCTTTGTTTGTAAGCAATACAGCTAACGCTCAAATAGCAAATGGGTCTATTGCTCCTGATTTTACGGGCACAGACCTTAACGGTAACACCTGGAACCTTTACGATCTTTTAGACCAGGGTTATTCTGTAGTTATTGATTTTTCTGCTGCCTGGTGCCCACCTTGCTGGGCTTACCACAACAGTGGCGCGCTAGAAGATTTATACGTTAACCACGGCCCTGCAGGCTACTCTGGCGTGGCTAACGGTACTACTAACGATGTCATGGTTCTTTTTATAGAAGGTGAAGGAACAAACTCTTTGGCTCAGCTACAAGGTGTTAACGCTGGCAATACTTATGCTACTGCAAGCGAGGGCGATTGGATTACCGGTACACCATACCCTATTATCGACAATGCATCGTTTAACAGCGCATACGGAATCAGCGCTTTCCCAACAATATATTTAATTTGCCCTAACCGTATTATTACAGAGGTTGGCCAGGCATCTACTAGTAATATTTATGCTGCTGCACAGGCCTGCCCGGTTGCTACTTTCCCGGTTGACCCTGCTATCCTTTCTTACACTGGCGAAACTTCAAGCTGCTCTTCAATAGACCTTAAAGCTAAGTTGCAAAACATGGGTACTGCCGCTTTAACATCGGCAACCATTAAAGCATACTTTAACGGTACTGAAATTGCAAGCTACAACTGGAGCGGTAACCTGGCTAAATATGCTGTTACTGAAGTAACGGTAGGCCAATACACTCCTACACAATCTGGTTCTTTGCAAATTAAAGTAACATCAACTAACGATGATGTTGCTAACGATGCGGTAACAACTACCATTGGCCCTGCTGTACAAGCTGTAAACCAATACGTAACTGTTAAAATTACTACTGATGCTTACGGCAGCGAAACTACCTGGAAACTTAAAAAAGGTAACGGTCAGGTTGTTGCTCAAGGTGGCCCTTACAACGACCTTCAGCAAGCCGGCTCTACTGTACAGACTCCTGTAACGGTTACCCTGCCAGCAGTTGATTGCTACTCTTTCGAAATTACTGATTCTTATGGCGACGGTATGTGCTGCAACTACGGTGACGGTTCTTACACTGTTACTGACGGTGCCGGAACTGTTTTAGCTTCAGGTTCTGAATATACTACTTTAGACAAGAAAAAATTCAATGTACTTGTTTTAGGTACTGAAGAAGAAGCTCCGCTTAACGGTAACATAGCTATCTACCCTAACCCATCGGCAGGTAACTTTAACATGAACATGAGTCTTGTAAACAAATCAAACATTGCTATTAACGTTACTAACGTAATGGGCCAATTGGTTTACTCTGAAAATAAAGATAACATGGCTGCAGGCCAACACCTGTTAAACATGGATCTTTCTTCTCTATCTAACGGTATGTACATGGTTAACGTGTTTGTAGGTAACAAACTTTACAGCCAACGTATTTCTATCGCTAAGTAATTAGTAAGATAATATAGTTTTGTAACCGGCACTTTGGCTTGCATTTTGCATACCATTTGCCGGTTACTTATTTAATAGAACGTAAACTATAATGAAAAACATATTCCTTTTGGCCGCTTTGGCCCTATCAGTGCAAGTGTTTGCCCAAACAGGCGGCACGGTACCTGCCATTAGCGTTAAAAAAATTGATGGTACTACCTTTAACACCCAAGACCTTAGTAATGGTGGCAAACCCATGATTATTAATTTTTGGGCTACCTGGTGTGCTCCGTGTGTAAAAGAGCTTAATACCATTGCTGAGGATTACCCTACATGGCAAAAAGAAACCGGCGTTAAGCTGGTAGCGGTGTCTATTGACGATGCCCGTAACACTGCCAAAGTAGGCCCGTTTGTTGATGCCAAAGGCTGGGAATACGACATTATCCTAGACCCCAACAGCGACTTTAGGCGTGCAATGGGTGTAAACAACCCACCTATGACGTTTTTAGTTGACGGTAGCGGCAAAATTGTATGGTCGCACAACAGCTATGCCCCCGGCGACGAGGAAGAGTTGTATGAAGAGGTGAAGAAGCTGGTTAAGTAGTTAATATGGAATAGATCCCGCATTAAGTGCGGGATGACAATAAAGAATGAATGCCCTTTCCGAATTATCGGGAGGGGCATTCTTGTTTTAGTCCCCCTTTAAATAAAGGGGGTGTTCTGTTTTCGATTTAACCGAAAACAGAAAGGGGGATTTTTAATGCTATAAAAGCTATCACCCAATAGTGTAAAATAAATGCTAATTAAAAATCCCCCGCCCTCCGGGCACCCCCTTTATAAGGGGGATCTTTCTTACCTTTGCCCCATTGAAAAAGTATAAAATAATAAACGACCCTATTTACGGGTTTATACAAATACCGAACGATTTGGTATTTGCGCTGATAGAGCATCCCTACTACCAGCGCCTGCGCCGCATTAAGCAGTTGGGTATGACATATCTTGTTTACCCGGGCTCTAACCATACGCGCTTTCACCACGCGTTGGGCGCTATGCACCTGGCTAGCGAGGCGGTCGAGGCCCTGCGCTTTAAAGGGCAGGAAATTACTGATGATGAAGCCAACGGTGTATTGATTGCCGTATTGCTTCATGACATTGGCCACGGCCCATTCTCGCATGCCTTAGAAAGTTCTATCGTATCAGGTATTCACCACGAAGAGCTTTCGGCGTTGTTTATGCAACGGTTGAATGAGGAGTTTGAGGGTCAACTGACTACCGCCATTGATATTTTTAACGACCGTTACCCTAAAAAATTCCTGCACCAACTGGTATCTAGCCAGCTGGATATGGACCGCCTGGACTACCTGAGCCGCGACAGTTTCTTTACCGGAGTATCAGAAGGGGTTATCAGCTACGACCGTATTATCAAAATGCTGGACGTGGTGGACGATACTCTGGTGGTTGAGGCCAAGGGTATATATAGCATAGAAAAGTTTATTATAGCCCGCCGTTTGATGTATTGGCAGGTGTATTTGCATAAAACAGTACTGGCAGCAGAGGCTGTTTTGGTAAATATACTTAAACGCGCCAAAGAACTTACGCTGCAGGGCGACGAGGTTTTTGCATCAACCCCGCTTAAAACCTTTTTAACCAAAGAGGTTACCCTGACCGATTTTAAAAACAACCCTGAATACTTAGAGCTGTTTAGCAGGTTGGATGATTACGATATTATGGCATCGCTAAAAGAGTGGTGCTACCATAGCGACAGGATACTATCAACCCTATCAAAAAACCTGGTAAACCGCACCCTGTTTAAAATCGAGATACAGAACAACGCGTTTAACAAGGGTTATGTTGATGAGGTAAAGGCCCGCACCAAAAAGCTGTTTAACCTGGCCAACCACGAGATTAACTACTTTGTAATTAGCGACTCTATAAAAAACAGCGCCTACAGCCCACAAAGCGAGCAGATAAAAATTAAATACAAAGACGGCACCGTAAAAGACATTGCCCAGGCATCAGACCAATACAACATAGCATCGCT
>JAIXUZ010000001.1 GCA_027483285.1 Bacteroidota bacterium | reverse complement strand
ATTGCCCGCGAGGTCATCATCAGCAACTTTATGAATAAGCCCGATGTACTTATTCCGGCCGATTCTGTTATGCAGAACAACCCCGAGCAGTTTGTAATAGACACCTACAACCGCTTTTTGGTGCGCAACCCCACGGTGGCCGAAAAAACCTGGTTTATAAACTACATCAACGCAAACCCCAACGTAACCCCCGAACTAATCTATTTCTCATTTGCATTAAGTAACGAGTACATGTATTATTAACTAACATCTGACATTTAACATCTGATATAAAACTGTCAGATTTTAGTTGTCAGTTATCAGATTAAAATGAAACGCAGCAAATTCATAAAAACATTAGGGGTAGCAACGGCTGGGGCCATTGCCGCGCCGTATATATTGCCATCGGGCCGCTTGTTTGCCGCCAGTGGCAACCAGCTTGCCGACCATGTGGTATTCGTACTTTTTGCCGGTGGTGTACGCCAGCAAGAGAGTGTGTTGCAGCGCTACTTGGCCGATAGTCAAGGGCTGGCATGGGATGGCAACATTATGTACAACATGCTTAATGGTGGTGCGCCGCAAAATAAAATCGTGTATGGGGTCGATCAGGTGAATAACCAAAACGTACCAATCCCAGCTATTTTAAACCAGTCGCTGCAAAGCCAGGGCACCTTGTTTCCTGAAATGCGTTGCAGCACATCGGGCCACTTTGCTGGGTTGAATGAGTTGTTGCAGGGTACCGTAGCTACTACGCAGGGCCTTAAGCAAAAGCCTGCCAACCCTACTATTTTCGAGTATGTACGCAAGCATATGGGCATACCTGCCAGCAAAACGTGGTTTGTAGGTGGGGGCATAGGTAACTCTATACCGTTACTTAACTATAGCGAACATCCCGACTATGGCTCAAAATACGGCGCTAACTTTTTTGCGCCCTTAGTAACCTTTGGTGCCGATGGGCAGGAATACCTGGCCGATGCGAAGGTGTACCACCCGCAAGACCAGTTATCGCCCATGTACCAAATGAAATACTTTTTGGACAATAGCTTTGAAAATGCGTCTAATGGCTTGCCAAACCTCGGTAATACTGAGGAGGAGAAGCAGGACATTAAAGCGTTTATGAAAGAGATGTTTACCAAAACGCAAAACGGTACTATTGCCAAACCGCCTGTTTCAGACAATAGCGACCTTGCCACCGTAGGCTATGCCTGCGAGGTGCTTAAATGGTTTAAGCCTACCGTTACAGTAGTTAATTTAGGTAATGTTGATGGTTGCCATGCTGATTTTACCGGCTACCTAAAAGCCCTGCACCGCGCCGACCATGCCGTAGGACATCTGTGGAACTTTATTCAAACACAGATACCCGAAATGGCTGGTAATACCGTGCTTATGGCAGCGCCTGAGTGTGGCCGTAACTTAAACCATAACCCGATAAAAGACTATAACGATTGGTATGCCTTCGACCATTCTGATGCAAACTCGCAACGCGTATTTGGTATGATGGCCGGACCCGGCATACAGTCTAACCTGGTTGTTGGGGCAGAAAACAACCCCGTAGGCGAGATACACGACTGTGTACTTACCGTCGGCGAAATCCTTGGCATCAAACCCGAAATACAAAGCGCCAACCTTGTTTCCGCCAGCAGCATGTCGTTATTTGATAGGATATAATTATGGGGGAAAATACACAAAAAACAGTGGCTGTCATCCCGAACTTGATTCGGGATCTAAAGAAATCACAGGCCTTTCTACAGATGCTGAATCAAGTTCAGCATGACAGTAAATGGCTATTACTTTTAGTTTTTAGTTTTTCACTTTTAACTTTATCGTCTTGCAAAGATGATAACAAAAACCCCTACGACGATTCCTCCCTGCAACCACCGCCTGCACCCAATCCCGATGATAACCTGGAGCCCGGCAGCTTTCAATACATCCATGCCAAGGTGTTCAAACCCACCTGCGCCAACTCCGGTTGCCACGATGGCACCTTCGAGCCCGACTTCCGCACCGTAAACAGTTCATACAACTCGCTGGTATACCAGCCTGTTATTAAAAACGATTTTAACGACACCTATACCTATCGCGTACAGCCATATAATGCCGATTTATCGGTACTCAAAAACAGGCTTACGGTTGATATAGATGGTGTTTCTGGCATCATGCCTTTGTCGGTAGACCCTAACAATACAGATTGGGTTCAGTATAAAACAGAGTACATCCAAGACATTATCAACTGGATAAATAACGGAGCTAAAGATATGTTTGGCAACCCCGCCCAGCCGGGTAACTTTTTACCACAGGTTACAGGCGTAGCAGCCTTTAAAGGCGGCACAAGCCAGCAACTGGCCGGCGATGCTAACAACGTTATTATTGTTCCTGCGGGCACGCAGTCAGTCGATGTGCTTTTTGCCTTGCAGGATGATAGTTCAAGCGATGCCAACATCGGCTACAACAAGTTCAAATTCTCTACCCAGTTAATCAACATCGGCAGTGCTTCCGAGCAAACGCTGCAAACCATCACCCCACAGTCGGGCATTGGTTTTTATGGCGATAATGTTCAGTTTACCCGCAAGGCCAGCATTAACACATCAACATACCTGTCGGGCACCATTATTTTTGTCCGCATTTATGTAAACGATGAAGACCATGTAAACCCCTCCGAAATACCATCCGACGGCACCAGCCCCGACATGGTAAACTTCTTCACCCTAAGAATACAATAGTTATCGGTTATGAGTTATAAGTTATCAGACATACAAAAAGCTCTCCCCCTGCGAAGGGGGAGTACCTCGAGCGTAGCGAAGAGGGGAGGGGGTGTATTAACCTTTATATTTTTCATTTTTAGTTTTTCATTTTTCATTTCCTGTAAGGAAGACGACGAGCCCACCCCGCCCGTCATCAACCTGCTAAGTATGAGCAAAGACACCTTAGTACAGTTTCAGGATTCGCTGGATATTGTAATTAAATACACCGATACCGATGGCGATGTGGGCGAAACAGACCCCGACAACAACTCGTTGTACATAAAAGACAGTCGCCTGCCCGATGCCGACTACTACCATGTGCTACCGCTAAGTCCGCCCAACACCGCATTAAATAT
>JAIXUZ010000099.1 GCA_027483285.1 Bacteroidota bacterium | reverse complement strand
TGATAATGCGAATGAGCGTTGCCCCTACTTTCCCGGTAAAACGCACAGGCTGCACCACAACTTTACCGACCTGGCTAAAGCTAAAGGTACACCCGAAGAGGTAAAAGCCGTTTTCAGGCAGGTACGTGACGAGGCAAAGGAGTATTGCAAAGAGTTTATTTTGTTAAAGATTTAACACACCCCGTCCAGACAATGTCGGGACACCCCTCTAAAGAGGGCATTATAGAATACGAAATCATAATTGATAATTATAAATTCATAATTAGGATTTAACATTGGCAAACTTTATCTAGCTAACTTTGTGTATTGATACCCTAACAAATTGTAAACTATGGCATCTCGCCGCGATTTTGTAAAATTTATGGGCCGTACAGGGCTTTTGGCAGCTACGTTTGCCCCGTTTATTAAAGTGACAGGTGCATCGGCAGCAGCTATGTTTAATAGCAACGGCACCCTGCCTTTTACTCCTTTACCCATAACCATGAAAGATGATGTTGTATTGCCTGATGGGTTTAACTACCATGTAATACTATCGTGGGGAGATAAAATAAATGCTACCGAAACCTTTGGTTTTGGTAATGATTATACAGCATTCTTTCCTATTAACGGTAATAGTTTAGATGGTGTACTTTGGGTAAACCACGAGGGGACCGACCCATATTTAGTTTCTAACTACGATGGTAAATCTGCCAAAACAAAAGAACAGGTAGACGCCGAAATGCTATCGGTTGGCGGGGCGTTGGTGCGCATAAAATTAAACCCTTTAACTAATAAATGGGAGCAGGTAGTTAATGATAAATACAACCGCCGAATATCAGCCAAAACACCTATACCATTTGCCTGGCACGAGCCAATTGATGGCAGCAACATAGCCATAGGCACTATGGGCAACTGCGCCGGTGGCGTTACCCCATGGAATACACTCCTAACATGCGAAGAAGGTTTTGATGGTTTTTGGGGTGATAAAGATGAAAAAGGTACTGTAACGCCAGGCCACTTACAGTGGGAAAAATTTAACAGCTATAGCCCGCTGCATTATGGTTGGGTGGTAGAGGTTGACCCATTTACCGGCAAATCAAAAAAACTGGTGTCGTTAGGACGTTTTGCACACGAGGCTGCTGTACCCGCTTTGGCCAAAGATGGCCGTTGCGTAGTGTATACAGGCGATGATGCGAATGATGAGTGTTTATATAAATTTATTTCGGACAAACCAGGTAATTTAGAAATAGGCACCCTATATGTAGCCAATTTTGAGAAAGGGGAATGGGTAAGCATGGATATAGAAAAGCAAGATATATTGAAGGCCAATTTTAAATCGCAGACCGATGTATTGCTAAACTGCCGTAAGGCCGCGCATTTGGTTGGCGGTTCTAAATTAGACCGCCCCGAGGATATAGAAATTGACCCTGTAACTAATGATGTTTTTATTACTCTATCAAACAACAACCCCAAAGGTAACTATCATGGAACGATAGTGCGCATAACGGAAGATGAGCGCGGCTCATTAAAGTTTAAAAGCAGTGTGTTATTAACCGGCGGCAAAGAAACCGGCTTTTCATCGCCCGATAATATTGCTTTTGATAAAAAAGGCAACCTTTGGTTTACTACTGATATTAGTGGAACAGCCCTTAATACCGGCGACCCTATCTACGCAGGCTTTGGTAATAACAGCTTGTTTTATGTGCCTATGAGTGGACCCGATGCAGGCAAACCTTTTCGGGTAGCAACTGGCCCAATGGAATGTGAGTTTACCGGCCCGGCTTTCTCTCCCGATTTTAAAACGCTTTTTCTAAGTGTGCAACACCCCGGCGAAACATCGGGCAGGCATGGCAAATACACCAGCAACTGGCCCAATGGGGGCAACAGTATGCCCAAATGTTCGGTAATTGGTATTAGCGGCCCTGCGCTCGATGCTTTAATGGCGTAACTTTAGGCTTTAAAAATTATTAATCCGCTATAAACAAAATAGTGGAAACTTTATTTATTGGCCATGCAATCACGCCGCGATTTTGTAAAATTTATGGGCCGCACAGGCCTTTTGGCAGCTACGGTTGCCCCGTTTATTAGTGTTGCCGGCACATCGGCAATGGATGTTTTGTTGAATGCCGGAACAGGCCAAATACCTTTTAAACCTTTAGCCCCATCGTATGCCGATGATTTGTTGCTGGTAGAAGGGATGGAGTATAACGTTGTCCTTTCGTGGGGCGATAAGCTGAACGGTAAAGACACCTTTGGTTTTAATAACGATTATATAGCGATGTTCCCCATAAAGGGCGACAAGCACGACTGTGTGATGTGGGTTAACCATGAGTACACCAACAGTCGCTTTGTTAGCAAATACACCAGTAATCAAACCGAGCCTAAGACACTGGCGCAGGTGAATGAGGAATTGTATTCTGTTGGAGGATCGCTGGTGAGGGTTAAATACGATAAGAAAAAAGGGAAATGGGAATACGTTGCTAACGACCCATTGAACCGCCGCCTTACCGGCCTTACCGAAATACCTTTTGCATGGAACGAGCCTATTGCAGGCCATACCAAGGCAGTAGGTACAAACTCTAACTGCGCGGGTGGCATTACCCCCTGGGGCACGCTGCTTACCTGCGAAGAAAACTACGACGATTGCTGGGGCGAGATGGACCAGGAGGGCAAAATGACCGATAAAAAAACGGCATGGGGATGGGATGCTTATTATAGTCACAGCCCTTGGCACTACGGCTGGGTGGTAGAGGTTGAACCTTTTACCGGAAAAGCCAAGAAGCTTGTAGCCCTTGGCCGTATAGCCCACGAGGCTGCTACCACAGAAGCATTGCCCGATGGGCGTTGTGTAGTATATACCGGAGATGACCATAACGATGAGTGCCTTTATAAATTCATATCAGACAAACCAAACTCGCTGGAGACGGGAACGCTTTATGTAGCCAATATGGAGAAGGGTGAGTGGGTATCGTTAGACTACAGCAAGCAGGAGGTACTGCAAAAGAATTTTAAAAGCCAAACGGAAGTGTTGATACACACCCGCAAAGCAGCAGATCTTGTTGGGGGCACTAAGCTTGACAGGCCCGAAGATATTGAGATAGACCCGCTAACAGGCAATGTATTTGTAGCCTGCACCAACAACACGCCTAAGGGCAACTACCATGGCTCTATCCTAAAAATTGTGGAAACCAATGGCAGGGATGGCTTAACCTTTAAACACGAGGTATTTTTGGCCGGAGGAAAAGAGATGGGGTTTGCCTGTCCCGATAATATGGAGTTTGACAAAAAAGGCAACCTTTGGTTTACATCAGACATGAGTGGCAAAGCTATTAGTGGTGACGAAAATTATAAAGGCTTTGGTAACAACAGCCTGTTTTATGTGCCCTTTAGCGGCCCCGATGCAGGTAAGGTAGTACGTGTTGTTTCGGGCCCGGTAGATAGTGAATTGACAGGACCTAAGTTTAGCCCTGACTATAAGACGTTGTTCTTATGTGTGCAACACCCGGGAGAATACTCAACCGACGAAAAGCTAAGCAGCCACTGGCCTTTGGGTGGTGATAATATACCAAAACCATCGGTAATAGCGATAAGCGGCGCTAGTTTGGATGCGTTGATGAAGTAGATTACCTCACCCCCTAGCCCCCTCTCCTAAAGAGAGAGGGGGAACTATGCTTCTGATAATTGTAAATTGATAATTGATAATTACCTTTACCCCATGAAACTACATTTAGTATCGGGCGGTGCGGGCTTTGTAGGCCGCAACCTGGTAAAACGCCTGCTTAGCACTACCAACGATTACCTTATTGTTATAGATGATTTCTCGGCCGGGACACCGGTACCTTCGCAATGGATGCCAATCCATTCTGTTAGTAAAGAAGGTAACCTGGAGATTTTTGGCGATAACAAAAGGGTGTTCTTTTTACATGAAGATTTCCGAAACTTTTTGCGCAATATAACGGAGAATGCTAACTACGTGCAAGAGCTTACGGGCCTTGATTTACGTATTAGCGATGTGTTCCACTTTGCGGCTATTGTTGGCGGACGTGCCAAGATAGATGGCGACCCGATGATGGTGGCCTTAGACTTATCTATCGATGCTGAGTTCTTCTACTGGGTTACCCGTTACAAGCCCGAGCGTGTAATGTTCCCATCATCGAGCGCGGCATACCCAACCAACCTGCAAGGGGTTGATGGCGCTATTGCTTTGGAAGAAAAAGAAATACGCTTTGACAGTGTGCTTGGCCAACCTGATATGACCTACGGCTGGAGCAAGCTTACCGGCGAATACCTGGCGCAGATTACCGCCCAGCATTATGGTATATCGGTAGCGTGTGTACGCCCTTTTAGTGGCTACGGCGAAGACCAGGACCTTACTTACCCTGTACCGGCTATTGCAGCCCGTGCAGCCCGCAAAGAAGACCCGTTTGAAGTATGGGGCAGCGGTAAGCAAGGCCGCGACTTTGTACACATTGACGATTGCATTGATGCCATATTAATGGCTTTGGATAATATACATGATGGTACGGCCATTAACATTGGTTCGGGCAGGTTAACATCGTTCCTGGAGATTATTGAGTTGATGACCAGCTTTGCAGGTTACAAGCCCGAGATTAAGCCCCTGCTTGACAAACCGGTAGGTGTGCACTCCCGCTATGCCAATATGGATTATGTATCAGAGAAATTTAACTGGCAACCTAAGATAAGTGTGGAGGAAGGCATGCGCCGAGTGTATGAGGCAGCTGTTGAGAAAACGAAAAATTAAAAATGAAAAACGAAAAATATTTGTAAAGAAAAAGGCGCCAATGGCGCCTTTTTTACTTTAAGTCAAATACTATTGTAAACTATTAACTTTTCGTTTTTAGTTTATCGTTTTTCATTTTTTAGTGCCCTATCATCACCCCACGCCTATCCATAATAGGGATAAGGGTAAAGTTTTCATCTTTAATGGTTTCGGGCAGGAATACAAACTTTTGGTCGTATATCTGTTTGCCTATGTAAAAGCTTACCCAAAATTCGTTATTAAGGCCAAACAGCGAGTCCATAATGGTTTCCACTTTTACAAACGACTGCTCTTTAACCTCGGCAAAATAATGGCGCAGGGTTGATGTTTTAATCTCCTGCTCATCAATAGTACCATAGCCTTTAGAGTTTATAATAACATCAGTTATCGCCTTGTTCTTCATATTAACCAGGTACACATACCATGCGGTCTGATCGGCTTCGTCAGTATCTTTTACTATAGCAATAGCCACATCTTTTACGGGTGGTATTTTAATGTCTTTCTTCATAAACTATTATTCATCACCTCCTAAGTACTTCAATACATTAGGGTCTTTTTCATTTTTGTAATTATCGGCAAACACCTTTAATACTTTATCTTTCTTCTCTTCGGCAGCACGGATTTTATCTGGACTTGCGCCAGAATTGGTAAGTGTATTTATTTGCTCAATATAGTGGCCTGCAATGGCGTTTACCATAGAGTAACCTGCCAGCTTTAGCCACCATGCATTTTCATTCTTAATAATATTATCTGCAAAAGCTATGCCTTTATCAATTACTGCATCATCTTCCTGCTTAGCCATATAGGTCCCAAACTGAGTAATAAAACCATATTTGCCCATTGCTGCCGAAACATTTGGGTAGGCTTTGATAAAGAAATCGTAGTACTGTGCCCCACCATCTTCGGCATACAATTCGCCAATGGTACCAAGTATATCGCCAGATTTCTCGTTCTCCAGTTTTTTAGCTTCGGCCATAGCCGCTTTTTTATCAACATCAGCCAATGCCTTTAATGCAGAACCAATAACCATGTATGATTTATCATTGTTCAACCTGTCAGTAAACACAGGAACTAATGATGAATCGCCGCTAAACATTTTACCCAGCGCTTTGATTGCGCTGCTGCGTACCAGCGATTTTTTATCGGTTTTAGCAATGGTTATCAACTGGTCTTTAAGGCCATCATATTCGCTTGATGATACTTTGCTTATGTGTCGTAAAGCAATGGCACGGATGCCGTAAAACTTATCGCTGATAGCAGCTTTAAGCACCTTAGTGCCTTGTGGGCTTTTTGCTTTTTTGCTAAGGCGGTCAACAGCTTCCCAACGGTCGAAATACAAAGGGGCATGCTCGTATTGGTATACCAAATCGTTGTTGCTTTTGTTGTCGGTTATTTTGCCTAGCAGCTGGTGCTCGGCATCAAATACAATAAGATCAGGTTTGGTAGGAACTACAAACTTAAAGGTGTTTTTAACACTATCAACCCACACACGGTGGCGGGTAGCTTTACCATCAACATAAATATCAATATCTACAGGCAGTTTGTATAGCGGGGTATTTTTAAAATCTTGTTGCTGTGTTACACTAACAATAGCATTACCACCATCAAAATCATAGTTTACATCCAACTCAGGGTGGCCACTGGCTAAAAACCACTGGTTGAAGAACCAGTTAAGGTCTTCGCCGGTAACTTTTTCAAAGCTTAGGCGCAGGTTGTGTATCTCTGCATTTTGAAACTTGTTGGTAGTCAAATAATCTTTCAATGCTGTAAAGAATGCATCATCGCCTACATATTTGCGAAGCATGTGTAGTACACGGCCACCTTTATCATAGCTGTGGCGGTCGAACATATCTTCGCGGTTTACATAGTCAAAACGTATAAGATCAACCTTTTTGCCACCGTCAGCCTCGGCAATGTAGTTGTTCAGGTTGTCCATCTGGTGGTCATCGGCATCGTCACGACCATATTTATGCTCCAGCCAAAGGTATTCGCTATAGTTAGCAAAGCTTTCGTTTAGCGGCAGGTTGCTCCAGCTTTCGCAGGTTACAAGGTCGCCAAACCAGTGGTGGAAAAGTTCGTGGGCAATAACACCTTCGTTAGTCTCATCCAATAGTTCACGGTCGTTACGTTGTAAAAACTCGCCGTGTATAGTAGCGGTAGTATTTTCCATAGCGCCCGACACATAGTCGCGCACTACTATCTGCGAGTATTTATCCCAGGCGTATTCTACCCCAAGTTTATCAGAAAAGAAGGTCAACATCTCTGGCGTATTGCCAAAAATTTGCTTAGCATAAGGCTCGTATTCTTTTTCTACATAGTAGTTAACCTCTTTACCGCGCCATTTATCTTTTACAATAGAAAACTCACCAACAGCCATCATAAAAAGGTATGGCGAGTGTTGCAGGTCTTGTTTCCAGTAATCGGTGCGGGTACCGTCGGTATTGGTTTTTTGCGATACAAGTTTACCGTTAGAAAGGGTAACGTATTTGTTATCTACCGTAATGTAAATTTCTTCGGTACATTTCTCGTTTGGAGAGTCGATGGTAGGGAACCAGCACGATGATGACTCAGTTTCGCCCTGTGTCCACACCTGGGTAGGTTTGTTAGGGTCTGTTCCTTTAGGGTCGATAAAATACAGGCCTTTAGCATCGGTAATAGCTTCAGAACCTGATTGCTCTACCTTATCAGGGTTGGCGGTATAGTCAACAAACACCATATACTGCTCGTCGCGGGTAAATGTACGGCCCAGCTGAACGGTTAGCTTATTGTCTTTATATTCAAAAGCCAGTTTACTTTTTGCTTTGGTTTTGTTGTCTATTAACGAAACCTCATTAATGTCCATGGATTTTGCATCAAGCACCAATGTGTTTACCGGGTAGAAATAAGGTTTAAAGGTTAACGTAGCCTTGCCCATTAAACGAGAATTGGCAAAGTCGAACTTCACTTCCAGTTTGGTATGTAAAAGGTCGTTTACGCGTTTGTTTGCGGCCTGGTAAACAGCAGGAACAGGGTCGCTTTCTATTTCATCAGCATTATCCTCTTTACCCATGTTGCTAAACAGGGCTTTTAGCAATGAATCAAGCTGCGCATTGTCTACAGCAGCAGTATCTGCCAAGGGCTCCGGATTGCGGGTTGTTTTTTCTGGTGTTTTACAGGCTTGCGCTAATAATAAAGCGGCAGCCATGGTAGCTAATAAAAAGCGTTTCATGCTTAAATTTTAAAGTTATG